>JAFVRE010000028.1 GCA_017504465.1 Clostridia bacterium
TGCACATTACAGCTCTGCCTGATAAACTCATTTTACCTATCAATTTAACGATAAAAGCGGTGTCGGTATTCGTCGGTTGCGTATGCAGTTTACGCGGTCAAAGGGGTTGGCTTAGGGGGATTGCCGTCGGGCTTGCATTTACTTGTCTTAGCGGACTTTTATTCGGCTTAGTGGGCGGCGGATTTGCATTCACGTGGCTGTTGATTGTGGAGATCCTTTTCGGCGCGGTAATCGGCGCGCTTTCGGGCATGTTCGCGGTGAATTTGAGATAGATTGAATAGGCAAAATAAAACGCGCTATCAACCGTGGACGTTGGAGCGCGTTATTTATTCATTTTCGGATTATCCGTTCTTTCCAAAAGATAGTCGATAGATACGTCGAAATAATCGGCAAACCGAATAAGCGTTTCGTAATCCGCCTCTCTTTCGCCCGTTTCATAGCGACTAATGCTGTTTTGATTCATTGTCAAATCCATCGCTAATTTTAATTGCGAAATCTTTTTCTTTTTTCTAAGTTCTCTCAGTCGCATATTTTTTTACCGAATATCATCTAAAAAGGATTTGACAATATTATACCAAGCTGGTATAATAAAAATATCCCGATTTGGTATATTTTATTCAAAATTGCAAACTGGAGTGCTTTTATGAAAAATAAAAAAATATTAGAAAGACTTGAAAAAGAAATTTTGTTTTTTGCATTGGCAAATACCGATATCAAAAATGCGCGTGGTTTTATTACAAGAACCTTAGGCTATCTAAGAGCAAACTTAACGCTATTAGAAAACCAAGACTACAAAAAGCTATACGACGAGTGTTTAATTTTCCTAAATTATTCAAATGTGAAAGACCTCAAATGCAAAGGAATCTCCGACAAAGCAAATGAAATTATCGCGGATATTATGCTAAAGTACCATAATTTGCAATTTGATAAAGAAATCGTAGAAGGATATCTAAAATTTAGAAAAGACGCTTGGAATAGCGGTTATTACGATAAGTTATTTGAATAATCTGCTGCTCATTTCGCACCCCAAAAAGCATTCTCAATGCTTTTTGGAATGGGTAGCTTGTCCTGTACCCAAATTAAAAACACAAAACACAGCGGCGAAGCTATTATTTTTGCTTAGCTATTGACAAAGCTGATTTTTCATGATATAATCAAGAAAAAGTGCCAATCCAACTCTCACAGCATTTTATTTAAAGTCTTATTAATTATGAAAAGAAAAACATTTATTTTGATAGCAATAATAATGTTCATATTTCCGTTAGGTTCTTGTTTTGATAGGAGAACACCAGATCCTAATCCTTCGGGTAGAGTAATTTATCCTGGGGACAATTTAGAGTTAAGGATACACAACGTGGAGGGAGAAAAATTATATAGCAATCGGGTACAAACCGAGAGTATTCCTATCTTATCGTCAAGCGAGAATTATAAATTGGCTATTTTTGATCTTCCGTCTAACGTTGATTATCAATTAACCTACGATAACGAGAAAATAGCCCTTTCCGAATTAAACAGTTATACGGATACGATTTGGTATTTGATAGAATTCGTCGATGAGTTTACGGAAACTTCGATAACCGTGGAAAGCTATTCCACTTATCGTGAAACAACGATTTCGCAAACAATTCTTATTAAGCTTAATAACGTTACAAATTTTTAAAAAGATATCCAGCGGCGGAAAATTCCGTCGCTGGAATTTTTATGCGGGAAATGAAAAAAAGTGGCGCAAAGTACTTGCATTTTCAAAGCATTTATATTATAATAGTTACAATAAATCAAAATCAGGAGATAGACTTATGATTAAAACGATTGCAAAACCCCAAGATAAGAAAGTTACCGGTTGCGGCGAATGCAGAAGCACTTGTCAATCCGCTTGTAAGACCAGCTGTACCGTTGGTAATCAATCCTGCGAAAGAGTTACGCGCGAAGAGAAAATCGAACGCAAATAAGCTCTTTTTGAATTGGCGTATAGGCGCGTAAATCTTACGCGCCGTTTTTTGCCGTTTTCAAGAAATACATTTTTTTGGTGTTTAACTTATGATACACGTTTTTAATTATCGGGATAAAAACTATATTTACGACGTTGGCAGCGGTTCTTTGCACGAATGCGATAAGCCGACTGCCGATTATCTCAAAGCGCAAACTTCTTCCGACGTTGATATCACCTATATTTCCGACGAGCAATTGAAAGAAATTCTTGCGGACGTCGAGAGCTTAAAGGACGCGGGGCTTTTGTATAAGGATGAAGTGAAATCCTATCCTATGAAGAGCAACGAAATCAAGGCGCTTTGTATTCATATTTGCCACGACTGTAATTTCCGTTGTCGCTATTGTTTCGCAGACGAAGGCGCGTACCATTCCAAGCGCGAGTCCATGAACGAGGAAACGGCAAAGGCTGCCGTAGATTTCCTCATCAAGAACAGCGGAAAGCGCAAGGTCTTGGAAATGGACTTTTTCGGCGGCGAACCGCTTATGAATTTGTCCGTTATTAAAAGTACGGTTGCTTACGCGAAAGAGCAAGGGGAAAAGTACGGAAAGAAATTCTTGTTCACGACCACAACGAACGCGTTACTCTTAAACGACGACGTTATTGAATTTTTCAATAAGGAAATGGAAAACGTCGTGCTTTCCATTGACGGAAGAAAGGAAGTTCACGACGCGATTAGAAAGAGCATAAACGGCAAAGGCACGTTCGATTTGATCATTGACAAAATTAAGAGATTCGTGTCTATGCGCGGGGATAAGAGCTATTACGTTCGCGGTACGTTTACGGCGAAAAACCTTGATTTTGCAAAGGACGTTATCTTCCTTGCAAACGAGGGGTTTGATTCCATTTCAATGGAGCCCGTCGTGACGGATATCGACGATTTGCAAATCAAAGAAGAACACTTGTCGCGCATCAATGAGGAATACGAAAATCTTTGCGACGAGTATTTGAAGGCGTACGCGGAAGGGAAGGGATTTAATTTCTTCCATTTCAATATCGACCTTGAAGGCGGGCCCTGTCTTTCCAAGCGCGTTTCGGCGTGCGGTGCGGGCAATGAGTATTTCTCGGTATTGCCGAACGGGGATTTGTATCCTTGCCATCAGTTCGCAAGCGATAAAGAGTTTTATCTTGGCAACGTTTGGGACGGCATTGTGCACCCTGAGATTCGCGAGACCTTTAAGAACGCGTGTTTGTTCACTCGTGAGGAATGCGAGGATTGTTTTGCAAAGTTTATTTGTTCGGGCGGTTGTAACGCGAATAATTATCATTTCAACGGCGATATCAATAAGCCCTACAGCGTAACTTGTGAAATGATGAAAAAGCGTATCGAATGCGCTATGCATATTTTGGCGGAGAAAAAGTTGTTAAATAACACGCAAAAATAAGCGTTTTAGGGCGCAAAAACCCTTAAAAATTTGTGAAAAACGTAAAAAAATTTCGTATATAAGCCGTTTGGACTTGACGAATGTATGCGAAATGAGTTATAATAAAAAAGTATCATTGTGTAAGGGGCAATTAGCCCCATAACAAACGAGGAGGCTATTCAATGGGCAAAAAGAAATCGGTGGTTTTGATTACGCTGATTAGCGTCGTAGTAGCGTTTTTATGCTTACTTACGATGTTCCCGTCGTTCGGCATTCCGTTCCCCGTGGACGGTACGTGGAAGACGTGGAATCCTGTCGTTAATCAATTCGCGCTCAGCTCGGATTTAGGCGGTGGATATTACACCTACTATTATCCCCAAGGGGTTATTCCCGCGTCGGAATATGAAAGTAACTATGAAAATATTTCCGACGAGGACGAACAAAAAGAGTATAAAGACTCTTACGTGGCTTGGAAGGGTTTGTATCTTGAAAAAGCAGAAACTTCCATCTTCGACGACGAAGATACCGCTAGCGCGGCTACTGTCTCGCAAGAATTCAGAACACAGTTTGCAAAAGCAACGAAGCTTATTATGAGCCGTATCGAAGCGAAGGGCTATTCCGCAAGCCGTGTGGCTGTTGTGGACGATTTCGCGATTCGTATGGAACTTCCTGCATCCGAAGTTAATTTTGCGACGGCATTCCAAACGTTCGGCAACGTTGGTAAGCTTGAATTGCAAAAAGGCGGCGTTGTTTTAGAAGAACTTGAAGACGCGGATATTACCGATTTTATTAAGTCGTTCAAGGTTAGAACGCAATACGGACAAGTCGTTTACGTTGAAACCAAGCTCACCAAGGCTGGTAAGGAATTGTTCAAGGGGCTTAAGTCTGAATTGACGGCTTCTACTGATACCAGCGGCGAAGGTACGACCGTGGACGTAACGCTCGGCGGCGAAGCTATTATGCAAATCTATTCCGACTTCATTTCCGACGACGGCGAAGTTAGGGCGGCTTATAAAATCGAATACAAAGACGTTTTCGAAACGTGGGGCATCGTGCTTAATTCCGCGCTTGAAGACGGATATTCCGAAATTTCTTTTGCGGAGCTTCAAACGGACAGCGTTCGTCGTTTCGATCCCGTATACGGCGAAAATGCGCTTGATCTTTTGTATATTGCGCTCGGAATTATTCTCGTGCTTGCAATCGTGCTTCCCATCGTATTCTATCGCGGTTATGGCGTAAGCTGTATGTATTCGACGCTTTCTTACTTGGTAGTCGTTGCGATTTGCTTTGCGTTCATCAGCAAGACAGCATTCGAAGTTTCCGTGGGCAGCGTGCTTATTTTCTTGCTTGGACTTCTTCTTGTAAACTACTTCAACGTAAGACTTTACAATGAATGTAAGGCAGGCATTGAACGTAGAATCCCCGAATCCGCTATGTCGGCTGCTTACAAGACGACGCTTTGGGAAATGGTGGACACCTACGCAGTTCTTTTGCTTGGCGCGATCATCTTCCTTACGACGGTAGGCGGGGTTTACACCATGGCGTTGCAAGCTTTGATTTGTCTTGTAACCGCTGCTTTCTGCAGTTTGCTTTGGGGACGTCTTATCAACTACTTGTATATGTCCGCTGCAAAGGATAAGTATAAGTATTTCCATTTCGAAAGAAAGGAGGTTGAAGACAATGACTAAGATTGAAAAGTTTGTAAAGGCTTGTATTTCCAAGTTTAAGCTTTTATCTATCGCTACGGCGGTAATCGTTGTTGCCGGTCTTGTATGTATGTTTGTTTTCGGATATTCCACGAATGCAACTAACTACGATATGACGACCTTGAGCGTTAAAATGAATAAATATGCGTATTCGCAATATCTTGATGAAATTGAAGGCGTTGCGAACGACTTCTTCTCGGAAAACAACCTTAAATATGAATATGACATGAACGCTGAAATGCACGGCGATGAAAGCGAAATCGTGTACGTTTTCGATAAGGGCGTTGTTTTCACTGACGCTATGCTTGCAAATCTTCAAGCTACCTTCGACGCTTTGACTGCTACCGACAGCAACCACGCATTAGCGGGTTCGGTTATCAACGTTGACGTCAATACTGAAGTTGCACTTGATAGATTGCCTGCTAACGGCTTGCTTCGTACGGTTATTGCCGGCGCTGCATTTGCTGTATTAGCGTGCTTGTACGTTACCATTCGTCATCACTACACGAGCGGTTTGACGATGTTTGTTAGCCTTGGCGTAGGCGCGGCGCTCACTTCTGCGCTCGTATTGCTTACGAGAATGCCTATTACCGGGAACTTGCTTTACACGTTGTTCTTTAATCTTCTTTTCACGGCAATTTGCACGATGTTCACCTTGAACAAAGTTCGCGCGGCTCAAAAGGGAGATAAAAACGTAGATGCGGAAACGTTGATTAAGTCCAGCCTTGCAGTAGGGCAGGTATTGACTTTCGCTGTTGCATGCGTTGTTGCTTTGGTGCTTGTAGGCGCAATCGCGACGAGCGCGGTTAGATGGTTTGCGGCGATTTCGTTGCTCTCCGTTGTTGCAGGCGTATTCGCTTCTCTCTTCTTCGCTCCTGCGCTTTACCTTATCGTAAAGAAATTAGCGGATGAAAAAGACGCGCAACGCGCAAGATATGATTATAAGAGATCGTAAGCAGTTTATTGCATACGTCTCGAAAGAGCGGTAATGAACGCGAAAAATTAAGGCTCGGCGTTCGTAGTACCTCATAGAGAAAAGGTCGGGCGGGATTTGTATAAATCCGCCCGCTTCTTTTTAATTCTTTATTTGCATTAAAGGGCAAAACGTGTATATACGGCGCATTTCTTCGTCACAGCTACGTGCGATTTAGTCGTGTACGGTTAGTACACTCCCTGCATCGTACTTGCTGTTTCTTGAACTGCTTGTATCTTCGCGTTTTAACGGTTGTTAGCTTGCCTTGTCTTGCTTGCATTTGAAAAAAAGCACGAGTGACGCGATTTGTACTCCGCTTTTACGGTAGTCCGCGTTAAACCACCTCGCTCAATTTACTAAACTATTACACACACACGTTAAAGGTTGGCATTATGAAAAAAATCGTTCCCGAATATTCCTTTTCGGAAGAACAACTGAATAGCATTTCCAGTCTTTCGAGAACGACGGGCTTGACTGAAAACGCCACGCGCATTTTATTTGCGAGAGGGTTTGATAGCAAAGAAAAGATTCAAAGATTTATGAATCCGTCGGCAAAGAATTTTCTTTCGCCCTTTTTAATGCGCGGTATGCGCGAGGCGGTGGAGATGATTACTCAAGCGAGAGAAGAGGGAAAGACGGTGGCGGTCTTTGGCGATTACGACGCAGACGGGGTCTGTGCTTGTGCGATTATGTACCACGCCTTGAAAGAGTTTGGTGTTGAGCCGTATATTTACGTGCCTGAACGGGCGGACGGATACGGGCTTTCCGAAGAAGCAATCGATAGAATTTTCGACGATTGTGTACCCGAGCTTTTTATTACCGTGGACTGCGGTATTTCCTGTGCAGACGAAGTGAGATATCTCAACGAGTTGGGCGCGGACGTTATTGTAACCGATCACCACGAACTCCCTGAACGCTTGCCTGATTGCGTAATCGTAAATCCTAAGCTGGACGACGATTATCCGTATGATAATCTTTGCGGCGCGGGAGTGGCGTTTAAAGTGGCGTGCGCGTTGCTTGGCGAAGCTGCATATAAATATCTCGATTTCGCAACGTTGGCTACGGTGGCGGACAGTGTGCCCTTGCTTGGGGAAAATCGCGATATCGTAACCGAAGGCTTGAAAATTTTTAATAAAAATCTTAGGCCTTGTTTTGCGGGGTTGATTAATAAGACTTACGACGGAATCAATGCGCAAACCTTGTCCTTTACTATCGCGCCGAGAATTAACGCGGCGGGGAGAATGGGGGACGCGCAGTCTGCCTTTAAATTGTTTACGACGGACGATACTAAAGAGCTGTACGATTTATCCGTTAAGCTTTGCGCGTACAACACCGAACGGCAAAAATATTGCGATGAGCTGTACGCTTCCGCGAAACAAAAATTGCTTGCAAAAGGCGCATACGGAAACGTTATTATGCTTTCGGATGAGAGCTGGAATACCGGGTTTATCGGGATTGTAGCGGCGAGAATTGCGGAAGAATATAATCGTCCCACTTTGCTTTTCGTGCATCACGGCGATATGCTCAAGGGTAGCGCGCGAAGCATTGAAAATATTAATATTTTTACCGCTTTAAAGGGTTGTTCGGATTTAATTGAAGAGTTTGGCGGTCACGCGCAGGCGGCGGGTATTAACATTAGAATAGATAATTTTGAAAAGCTTGAAAGGGCTTTGAATGAAAATATTGCTGAGAACTATACGGCGGAAGATTTTGAGCAGCGCATTTACGTTTGCGAAGAGGTAGAAGCTCAGTTTTCGGAAAAGTTTGCCAAGGAATTGATGGCGATGGAGCCTTACGGTGTGGGGCATAGAAAACCGTTGTTCTCGATTACGACCGAACGCTGTGCCGTTCGTCCGATCAAGGAAATGTCGCCGCATTTATCCATCCGTTGCGAGTATATTGACCTGATGTATTTTTCAGGGATTAAGAATTTAAAAATACTCGAAAGCGACGTGCGCAAGAAAATTGTTTTTGAAGTGACGATATCCCATTTCCGCGGCAAAGATTCCGTGAAGGGCTACGTTCGAGAGCTTTTATACGACGGAAGAACGGGCAGAAACACGGCGGAGAGTATTTTCGCGAACGCGATTTCTCGGTTTTATGCTGAGAACGTGGATTTTGAAGCGGTTGAGCTTTCAACGGACGAGATTAAAAAACTCGTGGAAAAAAGGAGCGAAAAATGCGCGTATGGGTTGTGTATGATTGCGTCCGATAGGCGCACGTTACGTTTTTATGAGGAATTGCGCGCGTTCGGCTGCGATTTGTTTAATCCTTCGTCGAGGAATTTATCCAACATGTTAATTGTTTCACCTAGCTTTGACGCGGATTTGTCGGGGTTTGAAGAGTTTGTTTTTCTCGACACGCCTTCCGATTTTAACATATCGGCAATCGCTGGAAAACGCGTATACGTGAATAATGAAATTTGCGGATATAAAATGTTTGAAGAGCTCGATACCGATCGGGACACTTTACTGGAAATCTTTTCCGCATTGAGAAGAGAAATCAATTCCTTGAACGGCGAAACGGCTGAAAAGCTGGTTGCGCTTTGTGGGGGATTAGGCTTTGACAGGCGTGAGTTCTTATTCGCGCTCAACGTGTTTGAAGAATTAGGTCTTATCTCTTTTGAAGAAGGAAGACTGACGATTTATCGGGGAGTCAAGGCGGACTTGAATGATTCTTCAATTTATAGAAAAGTAAAACTTCTTAAAGCCGAATAAGAACGTTTAAAAAGCCGTTCGTGGCATACAGGTACGAGATAACGAGGAGTTTTAGAGGTACGAGGAACAGGGTATGGAAGCTACGTTAGAAAAAATAAATACCTATTCACAACAAGAGCGGGGAGTGCTTTTAAAGGCGTATAATTTCGCAAAGCAAGCGCATCTTGATCAAAAGCGCGCTTCAGGCGAGCCGTATTTCATACACCCTTGCGCAGTTGCAACTGTTTTAATTGATTTGGGGCTTGATTCCGCGACGATTGCCGCCGCGCTTTTGCATGACGTTATCGAGGACACGCCCGTTACCGCCGAAGAGATTAAGGCGGAATTTGGCGACGAAGTTTTGGAACTCGTTAGCGGCGTTACCAAACTTGATAAAATCGTATTTGAGTCCAGAGAACAAGAAGAAGCTGAAAATTTCCGTAAAATTTTCGTTGCAATGGCAAAGGATATCCGAGTGATTATTATCAAACTCGCCGATCGTTTGCATAATATGCGTTCGCTTAGTTTTCTTTCAGAGGAACGCCAACAAAAAATGGCGCGTGAAACGCTGGATATTTACAGTCCCTTGGCTGGAAGACTGGGTATCTCACAAATCAAGTGCGAGCTTGACGATTTATGTCTTAAATATTTGGACACGCAAGGCTACTATTCGCTCGCGGAAAGTATCGGCGAAAAGATTTCCGAACGAAAAGAATTTGTACAGAGTATCGTAGAAGAGATCAAGGCTTTGATGGCTGCGGACGGGATTCAAGGCGAAGTATTCGGCCGTCCTAAGCACTTATATTCCATCTACAAAAAAATGAAGAATAAGGGCAAATCACTTGATCAAATTTACGATTTAATCGCCGTGCGCGTTATCGTGAACGACTTAAGGGAATGTTATACGATTTTGGGCGCAATCCACGATAAATGGAAGCCTATTCCCGGGCGTATTAAAGATTATATCGCTACGCCAAAGCCGAACAAATACCAGTCCTTGCATACCACGGTTATGACCAAATTCGGTCAGCCGTTTGAGATTCAAATCCGAACGGAAGAAATGCATCGAATTGCCGAGTTCGGTATCGCGGCGCATTGGAAATACAAGGAAGGAAAAACCGAAGACGCGAATACGAATTTTGAAAACAAGCTTACGTGGCTTCGAGAAGTTATGGAATGGCAGGGTGAAATTAAGAACTCGCAAGAGTTTTTGGATGCGCTCAAAACCGAACTTTACAGCGACGAATTACTCGTTTTTACTCCGCGCGGAAAGGTCATATCCTTGCCGCCCGGCGCTACGCCTATTGATTTTGCTTACGCAATCCACTCCGAAGTAGGAAATCGTTGCGTAGGCGCAAGAGTCAACTCGAAAATGGTGCCTTTGACGACCGTTTTGCAAGTCGGGGACATGGTAGAAATCGTTACTTCACCGAATTCAAAAGGCCCTTCGCGCGACTGGCTGAAAATTATAAAGTCTTCGAGTGCGAAAGCGAAAATTAAGCAATTCTTTAAAAACGAATTGAAAGATGACAATATCCGTATCGGGCAGATGAAGCTTGACGACGAAGCGAAAAAGAAAGGCTTTACCCTTTCCACCCTTTTGACGGACGAAGCGTTTAAACGTCTTGCGGAACGTTTTTCCTTCGGCGCGGTCGAGGAAATGTACGCTGCGGTTGGGTATGGTTCTATTTCCGTTAATCAAATTCTCTTCAAACTCATTGACCATTATAAGAGAGGAACACCGCAAGGCTTTGAGATTCGTACGGGAAAAGGCGCGAATCCGGGCGGTGTACTCATCAACGGTCAGTCGGGATTGCTCGTGCGTTTTGCGGGCTGCTGCTCGCCCGTTCCCGGTGATAAAATCGTTGGATTCACCTCACGCGGCAGGGGCGTGGTCGTGCATAGATCGGACTGTCCAAACGTTCGCGGAGTGGATGCAGGTCGATTATTGCCAGCGGAATTTGCGCGCGCGGAAGGGGTAAAACAGCGCTATAACGCGAATATTGCAATTCGTTCCACCGATCAAGGCGCTGCGCTTTCCGTACTCTCACAAGCAGTGTCCGATTTAAAACTTTCAATCACTGCGGTCAACGGCCGTATTGATAAAAACGGCGACGCAATTTTGGAAGCGTCCGTTAGCTTAGCAGATATTTCCGAAGTGGATATGCTTGTCAAGAAAATGCTGGGGGATAAGCGGATATTTGACGTCCACCGTATTACCTAACGTTGTGTTGTATATATTTCGCATTTCAGCGTTGTCGTTCGGTCACGTACCTCTTTGTACGTGCCCTCGCTTCGCCTTGTCTTGCTCGTATCTCCAACGCTCCACAGGCTTGAGTTTTTTTTCTTGGTTCTAAATAGATCTATCATTAAACTACTATGCAAATACACAAAATAAATATTAATGGATTTTTTTCGAATACTTACGCAATTACGGCAGACGGTAAAACGGCTGTCGTAATTGATCCTTCTTCAAAAAAGATTGAAAGCAAATTAATTGCTTTGGGATTGGAAGTAAAATACGTGCTTCTTACGCATTCTCATTTTGATCACGTTGGCGGGGTGGGGGTATTACAGCAGTCAGGCGCGAAGGTATTTTGTCTTGACAAAGAAAAGCCGCTCATAGGCTCAGGGGACGATTTATTCGAGGAGTTTGGCGTGCCGAGAGTGTATTACAACGTTGACCAAACACTTATCGACGGACAGGAAATAGAGCTTTGCGGATTGAAAATTAAAGTAATTTCTACCGGTGGCCATACCGTAGGTAGCGCGAGTTATATTTTTGAAGATGACGAGGGCAGGTATTTGTTCACAGGGGATACCCTGTTTAAAAACACGGTCGGGAGGACTGATTTGCCAACGAGTAGTTTTGACGAGCTTCGTGCGAGCTTGAAAAAACTTTCCGCACTTGACGATATGCCCGTATATGCGGGGCACGGCTGGGAAACTACTTTACAGGAAGAACGCGAAAATAATCCGTTTTTGCGGGATTTATAAGGGAAAAAGATGACGACGAATTGCGCCTTTTTGGAAAACGAATTGATGGACGTTGTGAGATTGTTCAAAAACCGTCCTGATCAAATTCAGCATAGTTATCGCTACGAGGACGGCGTATTTTTCAACGATTTTGTAATCGACGGACAAAGCTTTTCTTTTAAAGATAGGGAGCAGGTACGCGACGAGCTTGAGTTTAAGCGTTTGGAGCGCCGTTTCGCTAAGCTTGCGTTGTACGAGATTTTGAGCGAGAAATACAGCGAAAAAATGCCTTGGGGCGCTTTGACGGGGATTAGACCTACAAAGCTCGCTTATACGGAACTTGAAAAGGGCTTGGATTTTCGTCCGCTCTTTGAAAAGATGCGCGTTTCGAAGCAAAACGTAGAGCTTGTTGCGCAAATTCTAAAAGCGCAAGAAGGTATTTACGAGAAAAGAGACGGAAACGTGGACTTATTTATATCCATTCCCTTTTGTCCAACGAAGTGCGCCTACTGCTCGTTCATTACCGCGCCCATAGAAAAAACACGGTATTTTTTGCCCGATTACCTTACTGCTTTGGAGCGAGAAATTGAAGAGAGTAAGCCGCTTATTCAAAATTTGCGCAGTATTTATATCGGCGGAGGGACGCCTTTTGCTTTGAGCGTTTCGGGGCTTGAACGGGTTCTAAAACCGCTTGATTCGCTTGCTAAAGTTGAATATACCGTAGAGGCGGGGCGTCCTGACGTATTCACGCGCGAAAAGCTTGCGCTTTTGAAAGAGCACGGTGTAACGCGAATTTGTATCAATCCGCAAACGTTCTCGGACGAGACTTTGCAAAAAATCGGAAGAAGGCACACCGTATCCGACGTCTATAAGGCGTTTGAGATGATTGACGGCCTTGGATTCGACGTGAACGTGGACTTGATTGCGGGGCTTGAAGGAGAAAGTGTGGAAACCTTTATTTCCGGCGTGGAAAAGGCTGTTCAAACGGGGGCGGAGAATATAACCGTACATTGTTTGTCCTTAAAATCGGGCGCGAAACTCAAAGAAGAATGTTCGTATATTGAAAACCAGTCCATCAGCGATATGATTTCGGCATCGCGGGAAATTTTATCGGGCGCAGGGTACGAGCCGTATTATATGTATAGGCAAAAATATCAGGCGGGGAACAACGAGAACGTGGGTTGGACAAAGCCGAATAAGGCGTGCGTTTATAATATAGATATTATGGAAGAGACTACGGACAATCTTGCGCTTGGCGCAAACGCGGTGTCTAAGCGTGTAACGTTCGATAACGGCAGGATTGAGCGGTTTGCTTCGCAAAAGGATTTGAAGACGTACCTTGAAAAAATAGACGAAATTTTACAAAAGAGGGCAAAATTTTTTCAAAAACAGCTTTAAAACGTTTTACAATTTATAAGGATTATGATAAAATAGTAATAACGGCTACGAGGTAGGGCGATTCTCCACGCTTTACTTGGTGGTACGAGATACGTTCCATAGGAGGATAAAAAGAAATGGAAAAGAATGAAATCATCGCAAAATTTGCAACTCATGAAGGCGACACGGGTTCTCCCGAAGTTCAAATTGCTCTTTTGACGCAAAAGATCAATCACTTAAACGAACACTTGAAAGTTCATAAGCTGGACAATCACTCCCGCCGCGGACTTTTGAAAATGGTAGGTAAGCGTCGTGGCTTGCTTGACTATCTCAAAGAAAAAGATATTATGAGATACAGAGCAATCATTGAAAAATTAGGTTTGAGAAAGTAACAAGCATGAAAGGGCGGGTGTTTTTTATCCGCCCTTTTTTGTGGATAAATGCTAGGTAGCGCGGTCTTTGGCATGGACAAGCGGACGGGGTTTGTCCGATAACCCTTCCCGTCGGGCGACGCGAGGGGACAAGAACAAAAAAGAAGAAAAGTATAAGGAGATTTTTTATTATGCCGAATTTAGAAAATGCAAGAGTTTTTAAAACTGACTACGCGGGTAGAGAACTTATCGTTGAAGTAGGTAAGTATGCAGAACAAGCAAACGGCGCGTGTCTCGTTCGTTGTGGCGATACCGTTGTAAACGTAACCGTTTGTATGGCGGAAAAGGCAAGAGAGGGTATGGATTTCTTCCCCCTTTCCGTTGATTACGAAGAAAAGATGTTCGCTGTTGGTAAAATTCCCGGCGGATTCAAAAAGAGAGAGGGCAGAGCGTCCGATAAGGCTATTTTGATCAGCCGTTTGATCGACCGTCCTATCCGTCCCTTATTCCCCAAAGGAATTTTCAACGACGTAGTAGTAGTTGCTACCGCGCTTTCCGTTGATCCCGATATCGCACCTGAACCTATTGCAATGATCGGTTCGTCCGTTGCGTTGTCTATTTCCGATATTCCTTGGGCTGGACCTACTGGTTCGGTTATCGTAGGGCTTATCGACGGGGAATATGTTATCAACCCCACCGTTGAACAAAAGGAAAAGAGCACCATTCACCTTTCGCTTGCAGGTACAAAAGACGCCATTCTCATGATCGAAGCTGGTGCAAAAGAAGTTACCGACGCGGAAATGGTTGGCGCGATTACGTACGGCCACGAAGAAATCAAGAAGGTTTGCGCGTTCGTAGAAGAAATTGCGAAGGAAGTTGGTAAGCCTAAGAAGGAAATGGAACTTTACCACATTCCCGAAGATCTCGACGCTGCTGTTAAGGAATACGGCTACGACAAGCTTTACGCTGCGCTTGATACCTTCGATAGACAAGAAAGACAAGCTCGTCAAGACGCTGCAGAAGCGGAAATTATCGAGCATTTCAGCGAAATTTATCCCGATCAAATCCGCGAAGTAAAGGATTCCATTTATTACATTGTAAAAGGAATCGTAAGAGCAAAGATTTTCGACAAGGGTATCCGCCCCGACGGAAGAACCTTGAAAGAAGTTCGTCCTATCTGGTGCGAACACGGTATTCTTCCCAGAGTACACGGCTCGGCTATCTTCACGCGCGGTCAAACGCAAGCATTGACGACCTGTACGCTTGGTATGCTCGGCGAAGCGCAAAGAATTGAAGGTCTTGACGAAGAAGAAGAAAAGAGATATATGCATCAATATAACTTCCCTGGTTATTCCACCGGTGAAGCAAAGGCTTTGAGAAGCCCCGGCCGTCGTGAAATCGGTCACGGTGCGCTTGCAGAACGCGCGCTCGTTCCTGTTATTCCCGAACCCAGCGAATTCCCTTATGCAATCCGTGTGGTATCCGATATCATGTCTTCCAACGGTTCGTCGTCCATGGCATCCGTTTGCGGCTCGACGATGGCGCTTATGGACGCAGGCGTGCCCATTAAAGCTCCTGTAGCAGGCTGCGCAATGGGTCTTATCAAAGATCCTGAAACGGGTAAGTACGTTATCATGACGGACATCCAAGGTCTTGAAGACTTCCTTGGCGATATGGACTTCAAGGTAGCGGGTACGGAAAAGGGCATTACGGCTATCCAAATGGATATTAAGATCAAGGGTATTTCCGAAGAAATCATGCTCGACGCTATTGCACAAGCGCAAGAAGCAAGACGTCATATCCTCGGTAAGATGCTTGAATGCATCCCTGCAACGAGCGAACAACTTTCTCTCTATGCGCCTAAGATTATCACGTTCAAGATTAATCCTGAAAAGATCGGTGACGTTGTTGGTAAGCAAGGTAAGGTTATCAATAAGATTATCGAACAAACGGGTACGAAGATTGATATCGAAGAAGACGGTACTGTATGTATCGCTTGCTACGGCGACGTTGCAAATGCAGGACGCGCAAAGGCAATCGTTCAATCTATCGCCCACGATCCTGAAATTGGCGATATGTTCGTAGGCGTGGTTGTTAGAATTCTTTCCAAAGTCGGTGCATTCGTTGAATTTGCTCCCGGTAAGGACGGTATGGTTCACATTTCCAGACTTTCCGAAAAGAGAGTAAACCAAGTTGAAGACGTACTCAATATCGGCGATAAAGTTAAAGTTGAAATCATCAAGATTGGCGAAAAGGGTATTGACCTCAAGCTTCTTGAAAAGCTTGACTAAGCTGTTTTGCCTTGAATCGCAAAAGGCGTATATACAGCGCATTTCTGCGTTTTAATGATAGTTGGTTTTGCTTAAAAAAGGCAAAACGCGTACTGTTATTAGATATAGTCAATTAAAAAAAATAATAAATATCCTCGTAAATGTAAATTTACGAGGATAGATTTATGAAGGGGGAAAATGAAGCCGTCGGTTTTTGCGAAAAAAATAACGTGGATTTTTGCGTTCATATATTTTGCGAGCTATATTACGAGAATTAATTTCGCGGCGGTAATGGTTGAAATTGTAAACCAAACGGGACACTCGAATGAGGCTATTTCTCTCATTCTTGTCGGAATGTCCATCAGCTATGGCGTTGGGCAAATTATCAACGGCTGGATCGGCGATAAAGTGAAGCCGCAGAATCTAATCCTTTGCGGATGTTTAATTTCAACGCTTATCAATTTTGTTTTTCCTTTATCTTCCCATTCCGTTCCGATTATGACGGCGCTTTGGACGGTTAACGGCTTTGCGCAAGCTATGATTTGGCCGCCTATCGTTAAAATTTTGGTGGCGTCGCCTCTGAGCGAAACCGAGTACGGTTATTCGGTTGTCCGTATTACCAGCGCGTCGGCGATTTGCGCGATAGTAGTGTACGCTGTTTCGCCTTGGATGATTCAGGCTTTGAACTGGGAAGCAGTCTTTATCGTTTGCGCTATTATCGGGTTAAGTGCTACTGTTTTTTGGCTTTTTATAAAGGAGAAAATAATAGCATCAGCTTCTTTTGAGGTTGAGCAAACAAGCGATAATCTCGTACCTACCCCCTTCAAATTCCCTAAAGAAGCTATTTTTCCTATGATTTTTGTGTTCATTACCGTCTTTTTGCAAGGTATGGTCCGCGACGGTGTTACTTCGTGGTCGCCCAGCTATCTTGAAGGAGTTTTTGGAATGGCGCCGGAAGATTCGATTTCAGGCTCTTTGCCGCTTGCAATATTTAGCGCGCTTGCGATTTTTGTTGCGGGTTGGGTATATAAACGATTTTTTAAAAACGAGATTGCGTGCGCTGTATTCTTATATTCGTTTGTGCTTGTATTTTCGCTTGGCTTGTATTTATTCTTTGATGCGGGCGCAGTTGTTGCGGTGGTGTGTATGACAGTGCTTACCTGCGCGGTTCAAGGCGTAAATCTAATGCTGATTACGCACGTACCTAAACGCTTTAAAAAGTATGGAAATATCTCTACGATTTCAGGGTTAATCAATGCATTTGTTTACTTGGGTTCTGCTTTGGCGTCCTACGGCGTAGCGGCGTTGGTTGCGGCAGGCGGTTGGAGATTTACCGCTTTGGTTTTGTGTATTGTCGTGACGATCGGTATGACCTGTTGCATAATAGCTGCGAAAGGCTGGAAAAAGTTTATCGATAAAGATAATTCGTAAGGCTATATCATATCTTCATACCGCAGCGGGTATGAGCCCTCGCAAAACGCTTGCCTTTCTTATATTTTTCTCGTCAACTCGCTAAAATGAATTTTAGCATAAATCAACCATTCTCGAGAAATAGCATTCGTAAAAATATTCAAATAAAAACCCTCGATGGAAAAATTTCCGTCGAGGGTAATTTTTATTCTATGCCGTTTTGTTTTTTATATGCGCTGACGGCTCTTGAAAGTTGGTCAGGACAAGAAGTTGCGCCTTTGCATTTGATACCTTTTAACAACGCTTCAACTTCGTTGATGTCCTTGCCTTCAACGAGCTTGGCAATGCCCTGCAAGTTACCGCTGCAGCCGCCGATGAAACGTACGTTATGCATTTTGTTGTCCTGATCTACGTCAAAAAGAATTTGTCTTGAACATGTACCGATGGGGGAATAAGTAAACATTTAGATATACCTCGCTTTTATTATTAAAAACAAAGAATCCGCTGTGCAATCCTGCGTTGCGGCTTGCTTTGTTTGAGTTGCTTTAGTGAATAGTATTTTGGATAGAAAAGTTTAGGTCAAGGGATTATCCCTTGTTAAACGGTCGCCCAAAGAAAAGGTGGTGGTGATTAAGAAATTTCGGCTACGAACCGTAACTTCTAACTCTTCCAGTGAAAGATAGAAAATCTGAGATCAAACGGTCGCCCAAAGAAAAGGTGGTGGTGATTAAGAAATTTCGGCTACGAATCGTAACTTCTAACTCTCCCAGTGAAAGATAGAAAATCTGAGATCAAACGGTCGCCGTTTGGTTAGTCAACGAGGGTTTCGTAAATTGCAGAATACAACTCCGAAGCTTTAGAATCCCAGTTCTTATAAATATTTTGCGCCGTCTTCTTATTAGGCACAATAAATTTAAGTTCCAGCATAGGCTGAACGGGCGCGATAATCTTCAAATACACCGTATAAGTCCCGTCCTTATTTTGATAATAATCCGCCTTGCACTCCTGCGTATTTTTGAGTTTACCGCTATTATTTTTCACGTAAGCGGAAATGTCCTCGCGGATACTTTTTGGGATAGTAATATAGAAATTATTTAAGCTCTCTCTACCGTCCGCGGTAATCGCGTAAAGCGTTTCTTCGCTGGAAGATGCGCGACAAATAAACCCATCGTCCAAGAGCTTGGGTAATAATTCCATACAATCCATATAATTAAGCCAGGTATTCCTTGCCGTACACATTTCTACAATTACCTGTTCGGAAAGCGAGCTTTCCATTTTATCAAAAACGAATAAAAGTATAAGTTTATTGACAGAGGTTTCCCCTTGTACTTGCATTGTGTTGCTCCTTAAATGTCTTTAGTGAAGTTTCCCGTACTTACTTGAAGGCTTTGAGCTTTTCCAAAAGCTCGTCGCAGGAATCTGCGTAAACCTCTACGGTGATGGGTTGAGAAAGATCGAGCGAGAAAATACCCAAAATCGACTTTGCGTCAACGATATATTTTCCGCTTTTTAAAAGGATTTCGTATGGACAATCTTGCGTGATTGCAACGAATTCTTTAACCTTTTGCGCCATTTGCAGTGAAATTTGAATTGATTTCATATTAGCATCCTCCGAAATTAAAAATTCAAACCGCATATATTATACCTAAAATCTTTGTAAAAATCAAGGGTTTTGCTTTGATTTTCTTTGAAAAAAATTCTTTTTATGCTATAATTATAATAAAGAGTGAAAAACTTATGTATTTTTGATATATATTCGCGTGTTAGGTCGGTTGACGATAACAATGCGAGAAGGAGCGCTATTATGGATATGACGGAAAAAACAGTCAAGAAAAATTACGTTTACCAAGGTAAAATTATATCCGTGCGTTGCGACGACGCTATGCTTCCCGACGGAAACCCTTGCAAACGCGAGATTGTTGAGCATTCAGGCGGCGCGTGTGTATTGTACGTGCAAGACGGTGCAGTGTTGCTCGTGAAACAATACCGCTATGCGTACGGGGAGCTTTTATATGAAATCCCTGCGGGTAAGCTTGAAAAGGGGGAAGATCCTTGCTTTGCCGCGCTTCGCGAGCTCGAGGAAGAAGCGGGGATTAAGGCCGAAAAAGCAGAGCTTTTATTCGTGGATTATCCTTCGCCCGGCTATACAAACGAAAAGATTTATATTTACGAGGCGAAAAATGGGGTAAAAACCGCGCAAAACCTTGACGAAGGCGAATTTCTTACGGCGGAATTCGTGCCGCTTGAGCGCGCGAAACAAATGCTCAAAACGGGGGAAATCAAAGACGGAAAGACGGTTATTGCTTTGCTTTCCTATTTTGCGCGTGAAAGTGTTTAGAATAAACGAAAAGCAACGCGGAAAAGTTTTTGGGAGGGTATTGACAAAAGTCTGGGCGCGTGCTATAGTATAAGCGAAAAAGAAAATAAGGGGGGGATTGTATGCGTAAGAAAAAGGTGATTGCAATAACCGCGTGCCTTTGCGCGATAACGACTTTCTTGGGGAGTTGTTCGAGACTCGGCGGAGACTTACTCGTGAAGCCTGCCTCAGCGGAAAGGTTGTCCATTAAGGAGTATAGCGAAGAAAATTTCGTTGCGTTTAAGAACAAAGCGGAGCAATTTTCAGCAAAGTTTGCATTCGAAACATACGCTCGTTCTGATAGGGATGACAACTTGTCCGTGGCACCCATGTCCGTGTTTATGGCGCTTTCTCTCGTTTCGGAATGCGCGAGTGGGGATACGAAGACGGAGCTTTTAAACGCGCTTGGAGTAAGTGATAGCGAGTTAAAAGAATTTTTACCTAAGCTCTATCGGCAGTTAAACGTAGAATACAAGGGCGCGGGATATATCGGAGAGCCGACGACGGGGCTGCTTAAAACAAGCAATTCCATTTGGATAGACGAGAGCGTGACGTACAATGCGGCTTGCGTGGAAACATTAGCGAAAAATTATTACTGTTATCCGTACCAAGCGAATTTCAAAGAGAACAATGCGTTGGCGAATTATGCGGTACAAGGCTTCGTTAAAGAACAAACCAAAGGCTTAATAGACGAGAATTTTCATTTGAGCGAAGAAACGCTGTTCACCTTTATCAATACTATCTATTTAAAGGCGCTTTGGAACGACAAGGGAAAAGATATCCCTTTGACAAGCCAAACTTACGATTTTATTGAGCGTTCGGGCGAGATTGAAAGAACGCGGCTTATGATGCGCGGATACTTAGAAGGACGCGCGTACGAGAGCGAAAGCTATACAAGTTTTTTCACAACGACGTATAACGGTTTTAAGCTCAAATTTATTCTGCCCAAAGACGGATATAGCATAGACGACGTGTTTACGACGGAGAATATTTATACCGCGAATACCATTTCGGACTATAATGCCGTTGATCATGAGAAAAAAGAACAGTATTACACGCGCTGTTTCTTTCCTGAATACGAGGCGGAATGCGACGAGAATATCCTTCCTGTTCTAAAAGAAAAATTTGGTGTAAATTCCTTATTTGAGTGGGACAGGTGCGAGCTGAACGAGCTTACGGACACTCCGCTTGTATGCGGGGAGGTACGGCATATCACCGAGCTTGAAGTGGATAGAAAAGGTATTGAAGGCGCGGCGGTTACGCTTATGCAGATGGCGAGTTCGTCCGCTCCCGGCGAATACACCAAAGTCTATTTTGATTTTGTTGTAGATAGAGCGTTTGGGTTTGTGATTACAGATAGTTATGGAGCAACGTTGTTCTCGGGTGTAGTCAACGAACTTGATTGAGAGAAATAAAAGAGAGGTCGGCTCGATAGCGAGCCGACCTCTTTAAAGGAGAAAATCAGGAAACAAACAATGGAAATTAGCAGCAAGGATTGCAGCAGTGAGGAGTTAAAAGAGAAGAAAGGGTGCCGTTTTTATAAAGGCAATAAAGAAGAGCGACAATAATGGGTAAACCGCAGCCGTTCAAGAAACCGCAGGACGAGAAGCCGTCCTTATTGCAGAGTACAACGAGTGCGATAAGTATCCAAATAGAGCAGTTATTTTGCATGCAACAATTCATAAAAGAACCTCCTGTGTCTTTTCTGCGGAGGTATGTAAGTATCGGCGGTTAAGTAAAGCCGTTCGCCTTCTGGCGCTCCGCAGTTTTGTCTTTCTATTATAGTGTATTCTTGTTTTAAGGAGGTTTGTGACGGAAAGTTAGGGAGATTTTTCAGGTTTTAATTTTTTTTTCAGGTTTTTTATAGCAATCCTTTTGATTTTCTTGCAAATTCGCTAAAAATATTGTATAATGAAAAAAATCGAGCCGTGGCAAACACGTAATTTTTGCGGTTTGACCATATAAAACGGATCGACTAAATATTTTTTATCTACGGGTATCCTTTCCGTTTTAACGGAAAATAAAAAGGAACTCGATGGAGGTGTTTTATGAAAAACTCTTTTACTTCTAAGCAGATTGCAGGCGTTGCAGTACTCCTCGCGCTCGTAATCGCCTTACAGTCCTTTAGCGCGGTAATTCCGCTCGGTACGCTGCCGAATTTCGCTTTAGTGCCTATCGTGCTCGGCGCGATTATGTTCGGGCCGATCATGGGCGCGTTTTTGGGCTTGGCTTGCGGCGTTGTGGTACTTGCGCAGGTGATCGCAGGGGGCAGTCCTTTCTATGTATTGATTTGGACAAACGATCCCATTGTAACTGCGCTCACTTGTCTTGTAAAGACGACGGCGGCAGGGCTTGTTGGGGGATATCTCTACGCTTGGCTTGAGAAAAAAAACAAACTCGTTGCAACTTTTGTTACGGCTGGCGCTGTACCCGTTATCAATACTTTGATTTTCATAATCGGGTGTTTGTTTATGACAAATTCCGTATATGGGATGGCGGACGGGCAAAACGTTTTGATTTTTATTCTCGTAGGGCTTGTAGGATTTAACTTCTTTTTTGAGTTTGCATTCAATCTCTTCTTCTCGCCCGCGCTCAATAGAGTAATTGAAATTGTAGAAAAATCTTTTAAGGGATTTAAAAGGAAATAAGATATGATTATTTGTATTGATATAGGAAACACGAATATTAAATACGCTATTTACGATAAGGACGAGCTTAAAATTTCTTTCCGCGTTGCGACCGACTTTAAGAAGACTTCGGACGAATACGGCGAACAGCTCACGGGTATGCTTTCCGCAAAAGAAATAGACGTAGAAAAAATCCAAGGCGGGATTATGTCCTCCGTTGTGCCTACGCTCGATTATACCATGGAAAAAATGTGTTCGTTGTATCTGAATATTAAACCTTTAAAGATCGCGCCCGGGCTCAAATCTGGCTTAAATATCCGTTGCGACGACGCTCGCGAAGTTGGCGCGGACCGTATCGTGAACTGCGTTTCGGCAATCGTTGAATACGGCGAAAATAAGCCTATGATCGTAATTGATTTTGGTACGGCTACCACTTTTAATATTATCAGTGAAAATAACGAATTTATAGGCGGAGTAATTTCTCCCGGGATCAAAGGCTCGCTCGATTCTCTTGTCAACGGTACGGCAAAGTTGCCGAGAGTGGAAATAGAAGCGCCCAAGAGCATTATTGCAAAAAATACCGTTACCAACATGCAGGCAGGTATTGTGTTCGGATTCGCTGGACTGGTCGAATACATCGTTAAGCGGATTAAAAGGGAACTTAAACGAGACGACGTAAAAACTATCGCAACGGGCGGTTTTAGTAACGTAATCTCTAAGGAAATCGAGTGCATTGACGTTGTGGATAAACTTTTGACCTTAAAAGGTTTAAAGTATTTATACGATCTTAATACGCAAGAATAATTTATAAAGATAAGGGGCAGGTATGAGAATAAGCAAGCCTGCCCTATTATTTTTTAAGGAGTGTGATAGGTATGAAAGGCTTAATCGTAATGAACGGCTATCCGAGCGCGGAAAAATTTTACCGTCAAAGCGAGCGAATAAAAAGGGCGCTTGAAAGCTTAGGCGTAAAAACGGATGTTCTCTTAAATGGTGAAGTGAGCGCGTCTTTAAGTGAAACGGCACAGGCAAAAACCTCTTTAAACGACTATTCTTTTTGCGTATATTTAGATAAAGACAAATACCTTTCTCACATTTTGGAGGGGGCAGGGTTGCGGCTTTTTAATTCCGCAAGCTCGGTAGAGCTTTGTGATGATAAAATGACCACTTACCTTTCCTTGCAGGGAGCGGGCGTGAAAATCCCAGAAACTATTTCCGCCCCCCTTTGCTATACCCCCAAAAGCCAAACCAAAAAAGATTTTTTGGATAGAGTAGAAAACTTAGGATATCCGCTTGTAGCCAAAAAGAGTTATGGCTCTTTCGGCGCAGGTGTTAAATTAGTGGAAAACCGCGAACAGTTAGAACAAACGGAGCAGGAATGGCTATATCTTCCGCACTTTTATCAAAGTTTTGTCGGGAAAAGGGGTATGGATATCCGCGTGATCGTAATCGGCGGTAAGGCGGTAGCAGGTATGCGACGAATCGCTAAAGAAGGGGAATTCCGCTCGAATATCGAGCTTGGCGGAAGAGGGGAAGGTATTCATTTACCCAAAGAATACGCCTTGACTGCGGAAAAGGTTGCAAAACACTTAGGCTTGGATTATTGCGGCGTTGATTTGCTCGAAGGCGGCGAGCCTATTGTTTGCGAAGTAAACTCTAACGCGTTTTTTGAAGGAATCGAGAGCGCA
>JAFVRE010000002.1 GCA_017504465.1 Clostridia bacterium
GGTTTGGTGTCAGGAACACTGCTTATTCCCATTCTTTTTTATACATATAACGGAGCGTTTGGGAAATCTCCCGATTGGCTGAATATTACCTTCTTCGTTTTTTCCGTTGCCTGTGCCTATTTGATTGAATATCTGCTCTTTGCAAAAATAGACCGTTTTAAATCCCTGTCCGTTTTCGCCTTTATCTTACTTTGCGCGATTGCTTTTTTCTTTGTTGTCTTTACTTTTTTTCCGCCAAAACTGCCTATTTTTCAAGCCCCTATCACGAATGGCTATATAGCGGCTCGTTTTATGCAATAAATTACGCCCAGAAAACAAAAATTGTTTTCTGGGTGTTTCCGTTTACACCGTATTTGCTTGCAGTTAATTAATAAAAGGTTGCAAGTTCTTGATCGGGCTTTTCGCATTTTTTTGCAGTGCTCGCGATAAGCACGGGGCCCTTGCCTTTGTAAATGGTATGCTTGATAAACTCTATTTTCGCTGTAATTTCTAACCAGTCGCGCGTTTTTAAGTCCATAGCGTTAGGCAAAACGCAAGCAAGTCCGCTATATTGAATATCCTCTTCACAACAAGTCATGATATGTCTTCCGATTACGATATTTGACTCAGGAAGACGTTTATCCGTCGCTACGATACCCTTAAATTGCACCGTTTTGCCGATATACGTTTCCATATTTTCCGCAAGGTCACGATAGAAAAACGCATAATCTCTATCCGCTATTTCAATGATGGGCGCATTGACGTCAAAAGGCAACGGATCTTCGATATCGTCAAAATCGGCTTTACCGTCTTCGTATTCATAGACGATATCCGCGCGGCGTGTAACGCCTCTTACAAGCTTGTGCAAATCCATTTTATCTATATTCGAAGAATAGCGATTGAACACTACCATTTGTGTATTCTCAATTTTGTCGAATACGAGCTGGCGCATATTTGCGTTATAATTAAGTACTGTGTTTGAATCGAAGAACGTCATGAGCTGATTGATCATCCAACCCTCAGGCATAGCTTTAAAGAAATCCTCTAACAGCCACATTCCGTTGTATTCGACAAGCACGCGTGTTGCGCCGTACTCGAGCTGCAAGGCAGTGAGTTTTTCTTCCGTCATCTCTTCTTTGTCGTCAATATATGCAATTGAAACGTTTTTGACGGCAAATTTGCTTTCGTCATACTCCTCCACCCCTTCTTCCATTACAAGTAAAAGGGTGTTTTCGCCCGTATCAAAACGCTCGTCTTGTAGGGTTTCTTGTATAAATTTTGTCTTGCCTGATTCCAAAAAGCCGACGAACATATAAACGGGTGTTTCCGTTGGTAATTTTTTCATAATTTCCTTCCTTTTTTCCGATTTTAAGCCTTAAATAACTCTTTTAAAGCTTGTTCGTTCAATCCGCAACCAATTATGCAAAGTCTGCCGATTAGGCTTGCACCGCCTTCGCGAATTTCAGCTTCGCCCGGAACGTAATCAAAATGCAACCACGTGCCTTCGCCCGCCAGTATGCCTTTTGCGCGCAGTACGTTGCCGTATTTTTCTTCGTTTTGAATTTCCGTAAGCGCAAACTTAAGCTCTTCTTTCGTGAATTTCTTTACCGTTTCTAACCCCCAACTTGTAAACACGTCTTCTGCGTGATGATGTCCATGCTCATGATGATGGTCGTGTCCGCAGCATCCATGTCCGTGATGATCATGTTTATGATGATCTTCATGCTCGTGCTCACAACAAGCGTGCCCATGATGATGTTCGTGATCATGATGATGGTCATGACAGCAACAATCTGGATCGTCACATTCGTGATCTTGATGAACGTGCTCGTGGTGATGTTCATGACAGCAACAATCAGAATCATCACATTCATGTTCATGATGATGCTCGTGCTCGTGATGCTCGTGTCCGCAGCACCCATGTCCGTGATGAGCGTGTTCGTGTTCAAGTTCTAAGGCCTTCATGTCAAACTGCAAACTATCCTTTTGCTCGATTGCGGAAAGGATTGCTTTTCCGCCCAAACAACTCCAAGGCGCAGTAACTAAAGTCGCCGTAGCGTTCTTTTCACGAAGCAATGAAACCGCCGTTTCAAGCTTTTCTTCGGAAAGTTTGTCGGTGTGCGATAAAACGATACAACCTGCGTTTTCAACTTGGTTATTGAAAAACTCGCCAAAATTTTTCATATACATCTTGCATTTTCCTGCATCGACAACCGCGCACAACGCATTGATTTTCGCGTTGGGAATGTCCGCGCTTTCAACTGCTTTCACAACATCAGAAAGCTTGCCTACGCCTGACGGTTCAATTATAATACGCTCGGGAGAATATTCTTGCGCAACTTTTTTAAGTGCGGTCGCAAAATCCCCTACAAGCGAACAACAAATGCAGCCTGAGTTCATTTCTGTTATATTAATACCTGCGTCTTGTAAAAAGCCACCGTCTATGCCGATTTCACCGAACTCATTTTCAATCAATACGATTTTCTCGCCTGCATACGCTTCTTTGATTAATTTTTTAATAAGCGTAGTTTTACCTGCGCCTAAAAATCCCGAAAAAATATCTATTTTCATTATTGTACCTCTTAGTGCTTCCGTTTTTTTGCTTTCAATTAGAACGCCCAATTTCCATCTTTAAAGATTTGCACGCGTTCTCCGCTTTCCTTAAAGCCAACGATTTCCGTATCTTTCGCGCCGATCATGAAGTCAACGTGGATCATACTATCGTTAATTCCACGACGTTTGCATTCTTCATTGTCATAATTTTCAAAACCTTTCAAGCATTCGTTAAAGCCCCTGCCAAGCGCCAAGTGACAGCTTGCGTTTTCATCAAAAAGAGTGTTGTAGAAAAGTACGCCTGACTTGCTGATAGGCGATTCATAGGGAATAAGCGCAACTTCGCCGAGCATGCCTGCGCCTTCGTCCATCGTTACCATTTGTTTCAAGAGTTCTTCGCCCTTTTCCGCTTTCACTTCGGTAACTTTACCGTTTTCAAAGCGCAAAGAGAAGTTTTCAATCAATTCGCCCATATAAGAGAGCGGTTTCGTGGAATATACAATACCTTCCGCCGAGCCGGCTTTGGGGCTCGTAAATACTTCTTCGGTCGGAATATTCGGATTGAACACTCTACCTTTTAACGTTTTTTCGTTACCGCCGCAGAATCTTCCGTCTTTATTGAGTTCAATCTTTACGTCCGTACCGTTAGAGCTCTTAATTTGGACGTACTGAAGTTCCAAGTCATTCAAATAATCGCAACGGGCTTGAAGATCGTCGTTATGATCCTTCCATGCCTGAATAGGATTGCTGCCGTCCGCACGGGAGGTATAGAGAATGGTCTTCCACATTTGTTCCATTGCTTTCTTTTCCGATAATTCGGGGAAAACTTTTTTCGCCCAAGCCTTACCGGGAACTGCTACAATACACCATTGATGCTTGTTTTCCACCGCTTCACGATAAGGTTTAATAAGCGGATATTGCGCTCTGCGTGCCTTGCTTAATTTTTCTTGGTCAACCCCGTTCATTCCATCGGGATCTTCCGATTCAATGAATAATCTGCAAGAAAGATTATCCGCTTTGTATTTGAGCTCTGCTTCCGACATCGGCGTGAGTTCGGACAAGGTTTCTAAAGAGCGATAGGTTGCGTTGAGTTTGGATACAGGTTGATGAGACCACGTTACAAATACCGATTTTGCACCTGCTTTGTAGCATTCTTCCACTACCATGGTCACGAATTCGGGCTGATCAAGCCCTGCCGTAATGAATACCGTCTGACCTTTCTTTACGTTCAAACCGACTCTTGCGATAAGTTTTGCGTATCTTTTAAGCTGTATCTTTTTCATAATCTTTTTCCTTTTATAATTATTTCTAAATTTATTTTTAATTCCGAACAAATCGGTTAATTTACCCGATAAGGTCGTAGTTTACGACTGTGTAAAACATTTTTTTTATTTCATTATCGTCTTTTGTTTGACCGAGTATCCACATCAATTTTGTTATGATACCTTCGTATGTCATTGCAAAGCCTTCTAAAACGTCAAAACGTTCCTTTAAACCTTGTCCTACTTTATATACACTCAAATCACTGCCTTCATGTTGAACCTGCGTGGTAACGGCAAGCGTTTTACCCTTTCCTTTCCAACGCTCGATTACCTCATAAAAACCATAGTAATCGCCTTCAGGGACACCGCCCGCGCCATAGCCCGATAAAACAACCGCGTCGTTTAAACGGAAATAAGCGTCGAGAATTTCGCCTTTCATGCCGGGTGTTAAACTCAATAACCCTACCCGTGTATCGAGTTTATCGTAAAATTCCGCATTTTTAAATTTCGGAGTTTGGATATATTGAATGATCCTACCGTCACGGATATTCGCTAATATAGGGAAATCCACACTATCAAAGGCATTGAAACTTTTTGTTCTAATTTTCTTTGCTCGCGTACCTGCTATGACCTTACCTTGAAAAACGATTACCGTATCCGAAGCAAAATCACTCGTTGCGTATAAGAAACTGTCACGCAAGTTTATGCGCCCGTCGGTATCTTCTCTGTCGATAGGCTTTTGCGAGCCCGTAAAAACAATCGGCTTAGGCGAATGTTGCACAAGATAGGAAATCGCTGCCGCGCTATACGCCATAGTATCCGTACCGTGACAAACCACAAATCCGTCGTATCTCTCGTAATTTTCACGGATTGTTTTAGCTATATCAAGCCAGTGTTCAGGCGTAACGTTGGTGCTATCAATATTGAATATTTGCAATGCATCAACGTCGCAAAAATTTCTAATTTCAGGAACGTAGGACAACAACGACTCCGTTCCAAGCGCAGGCGCAAGGCCGTGTTCGCCTGACGTAGAAGCAATGGTGCCGCCCGTTGCTATGAGTAGAATTTTTTTCATAAAATTACCTCATTGTTTTTTGCGAATATAATCTCCGCGCTTGACTGCATAAGGACATTTAACCAAATAAACGCCTTGCACAAGCTTCGCGTCTTCAATACGTTCGCCATTTGAGTCATAAATTTCTTCCGCGTTGAATACTTTCGCAAAGTTCTCGTCGGCGGAGAGAATTTCAAGCGTATCGCCCTGTTTGAAACGATTGCGCATTTCCAACTTTGCAAAACCGTTTTCATAGTCTAAAACGTCTGCAATATATTTATAATCACCTTTGGATTGGCTATCCGTATAGTTTACCGTTTGATTGTTTTCTCCAAGCGCATACGCTGTTGTATAATCGCGATGCGCGACGCGCAAAAGCTCTTCTTCGCTAATTTCAAGCTTTCCTCCGTCCATATATCTGCGGTAAGCATTGATAACGGTTGCAAGGTAATATCCGCTCTTCATTCTACCTTCAATCTTAAAAGAATCAATACCTGCCCCTTCCATTTCCGTTAAATGACGGAGTAAATTGAGATCTTTGCTGTTGAAAATGAACGTACCGCGTTCGTCTTCTTCAAGAGGTAACCAGCCTGTTTCTTTGTTCGTCGGGTTAAGGGCGCGAACCTCGTATTTCCATCTGCAAGACTGCACACAAGCCCCCCTATTTGACGATCTGCCGTCCAAATAATCGGATAAAAGGCATCTGCCGCTATACGAAATACACATTGCACCGTGGACAAAACTTTCAAGCTCTACGGTGGGATTAAACTGCTTTATCTCGGAAATTTCTTTGATAGATAGCTCCCTTGCTAAAATTACACGAGATACACCCGTTTCATGCCAAAACTTTACGGCGTATTTGTTCGTCGTATTCGCTTGCGTAGAAAGATGGATCGTAAGCTTTGGAGCAACCTTTTTTATAAAATATACTACGCCCGGATCACTGACAATTACGGCGTCAACTCCTATCATTTCTAAATATTTGAAATATTCTTCAAAAACAATAAAATCCGCGTTTTTTGCAAAAATATTTGCCGTTACATATAATTTTTTGCCTAAAGAATGAGAAAATTTCACCGCTTCGGAAAGCTCGTCAAGCGAAAAATTATCCGCAAATGTACGTAAAGAAAATTGTTTTCCGCCTACGTAGGCAGCGTCTGCACCGAAATGAAAAGCCGTGGAAAGCTTGGCTCTATTGCCCGCCGGTGCTAATAATTCCGATTTTATCATTCGTTTGCTCCTTCTTCCCCTAAATATACAGAAATTGCAACGCCTTCCCCAACGTTGAGCACGGAAGTCATAAAGCTTGGATCATTTGTTAAAACGTCGAGATAACCCCGTATTTTCTCTACAATCGAACGGCGCTTTTGCGGAGTTTCCTCTTCACCGCTAACCCAGCCATATAACAGCACGTCGTCAGAAAAGAGTACGCCGCCCTTTTTCAAAAGGCGTTTTATGTCGTATAAATATTTCTCGTATTGCGCCTTTGGACCATCTAAAAAGATAAAGTCGAACTCCCCGTCCATCATCGTCAAAACCTCAAATGCATCACCCAGGTACGAGGTTACGCGAGATTCTACCCCTAATTTCTTGAAATTTTCTTTGGCTTCAAGGTAACGTTCTTCGTCTAATTCCATAGTCGTTACTGTCGCTTTTGGACAGGCGTAAAGCATTGCCGCTGCGGACAGCCCGACCGCCGTACCGATCTCTAATATTGAATGCGGTTGCAAAGCTTTGAGCATTACTAACAAATAATTTAAAGTTTCATTATCTGCGACGGGAATCCCACGAGAAAGCGCATCGGCACGGAGGGTGGCGATGCGTTCGTCAATATTAAGCTTTACTAATGACGCTGTGTATTTCATTCGTTGATCCTATATTTATCTTTACTTTCTTTGTTATACGTCCAAAATGGAAACGATAATAAGCGGGGACTGTTTGGTCTTTTTATAAAGATAATTCCCCAACGCGCGCTTGATACTCAAGCAAAGCTCGTCCTTATTCCCTCGTTCGTAGTCGTATTGTTCAACCGTTTTTTGAACAACGGAGCGGAGTTCACTGTGCATTTCATTGTTACCCGCGAATACGAAACCACGCACCTCTATCACAGGCTCGTTTATTACGTAATTTCCCGTAACCGCTAAGGATACCGCAAAAATCCCGTCAGCCGACATCTTCAAACGCTCTTTCATTACTTCGCTTGCACCGTATTCTTCGAACCCACCGCCATCGATTAATCTCGCACCTGCCTGCACGTTTTCTGCTAATTTAATAGAATTTGAGGTGAGTTCTACGCAGTTCCCGATTTCAGTTATAACCACGTTTTGAGCAGGCACGCCAAGTTGCTCGACAAGCTGCGCGTGACGTTTTAAGTGTCGATATTCACCGTGAATGGGAATAAAGAACTTGGGTTTTAAAAGCGTGTGGAGAATTTTATGCTCCTCTTGGCAAGCGTGTCCGGAAACGTGAATTCTCTCAAGGCTTTCATAAATTACCTTTGCGCCCTTTTTATATAAATTATTTATAACACGGTAAACGGGTTTCTCATTGCCGGGAATAGGGTTTGCAGAAATGATAATCGTATCGTTTTCCCCTACTACTACCTTATTGAAATCCCCAGCCGCCATACGGGTTAGCGCGCTCATAGGTTCCCCTTGCGTGCCCGTTGAAACGATTAAAAGTTCTTCGTCTGAATAATTTTTTATTTTTTCAACGTCGATTATAAGGCCCTCGGGAATGATTAGCTCGTTAATTTTTACAGCCGCTTCGACGATTTTAAACATACTGCGCCCTGAAAGCGCAACTTTGCGTTTATATTTTACCGCTAAATCAATGATTTGTTGTAATCTGTGTACGTTTGAGGCAAACGTTGCAATAATCAAACGTCGCTTGATGTTTTCCGAGAATAAATGATCAAGCGTCATACCTACTACCGTTTCACTCATTGTGTAGCCCGTTCTTTCGATGTTTGTCGACTCAAACATGGAAAGCAGGACGCCTTCTTTGCCAAGCTCGGCAATTCTATTAAGGTCTATCGGCTCGCCTGCAACTGGCGTCATATCGATTTTGTAATCGCCGCTATGATAAATAAGCCCAAC
>JAFVRE010000003.1 GCA_017504465.1 Clostridia bacterium
AACACCTTTCTTCTTTTATTCCTTCGTATATCTCTTCGTAAAGCTCCATTCCCGTCCGTCCTTTTTTCTATTACAGTATGCTTTTAAAGCATAAATTATGATTTTTTTTAGTTTATTACACTTTCTTTTTTATTAGGCTGTGTAACATAAAATTATTAATTTAAACTGAAAATCATTTTTTAGATGATGTGACGTATATTTTATTAAAACTCTCGTACCTGCCCCCTATCTTTTAACTTTTTACATAAAAAAGCGACGAATATACTTCGTCGCTTTTTATTCTCTTATTTATTAAATTAAACCTCATCACTTTTTTTCTTTTTGCTATATTATGAAGAATGATTGATAGAGTTATTCAATTAAAGCGGATCTTTACGTTCCTTTCCTTGTCCTCTCGGATACTTATTCGGCGTCTTATCCAGCTTTTTAACCACCGCAAGCGAACGCTCGCCGTAGCCGTTTGGAAGTTCGTATGAAATCACCTTTTCAAGCTTTGCATTCAACGCCTTATAAGCGGATTTAGCCTCTTCTATCTCCGTTAAATCCCCGCTTTTATAGGCAATAAACTCCCCGTTCACCTTTACTAAAGGCAAGCAGTACTCGCTTAAAGAGTTCATTCTCGCAACAGCCCGCGCCGTCACGTAATCAAACTTATCCCGAAATCTTTTATCCCGAGCAGCATCTTCCGCCCGCATATTATAAATATTCACGTCTTTAAAGTTAAAGTTATCCACAATAACCTTTAGAAATTCACATTTTTTGCCCACGCTTTCAAACAAAGAAAGTTTTAAATCGGGACGTAAAATTTTTAAGACCATGGACGGAAACCCAGCCCCCGAGCCGATTTCCGCAACCGTTGCGTTTTGCTTGAACAGATGCGCGCCTGCGCCGCTGTCTAAAAAATGCTTATAATAGACGTCTTCTTTCTCTAAAATAGACGTTAAATTATATTTTTGGTTATATTCCAGCAATAAAGCGCGGAATTTTTCAAATTCTTCCGCTTTTTCGCCGCTTATCTTATCAAATACTTCTTTTAATATCTCTTGCATTTCCATACCTAAATTATATCACAACTCCTTAATAAACACAACGGTTTTTAACTCTTTTTCTTATAAAATAATACATTTTACCTTTTAATTACAAAAAAATAAAGAAAAAAGATTTCTATTAAAAAAGGTTGTCCACCACTTGTGGAAGAACTTGTCCACAATGTTGATAATTAATGTGGATAACTTTCATTTTTTTGATATTTATTAAATTTTTTGTATAAAAATACATTGAATTTCTTTACTTTTTAAAAAAGTTTCCAACAATTCCACAAATTGTCCACAATTTTATCCCCAAAAAAAGAAGGGGTTGTCCACAGCGAAAAAAGTCGAAAAGTGCTTTAATTTAAAGAGGTTTATTTATTAATTTTTTAGTTATCGACATTTCCACAGCCCCTATTATTACTATTAATAATATATATTATATCTATATACTATGTTATAGCCTGCGACGTGCTGATTTTCTTATAAAAGAAAGTAAAAATTTACAAAAAAAAATAAAAATACAGCCGTTTAAAAGTTTGACAAATTAAAAATAGAGTGTTATAATAAAAACGAACAAAAATTCGCTTATCAAGACGTTAAAGAGAGAGTTTTTAAGTATGCAAGATTTATTAGAAACGAAAAAGGAAAATTTAAGCTGTGCGTTCACAGGACATAGGGAGCTTGGCGAGGATTTTAGCCAAAAATCTCTTAAAAAACAAATAAAGCACTTGATTGAACAAGGGGTAAAAACCTTTTACGACGGCGGCGCGATAGGGTTTGATTTAATCGCTGCGGAAACAGTTCTAAAATTTCGAAAAAGGTATGGATTAAAGCTGATTTTATGCGTACCCTTTTACGGCCAAGAAAGCAGGTTTCCTGCGCGCGATAAGACGCGATATCAAGCCATTTATAAAAAGGCAGACGAGGTTGTGATCGTTTCGGAGCATTATTATAGGGCTTGCTTTTTAAAAAGAAACGATTACATGATAGACCGCGCTGATTATATGATCGCTTATCTCAATAAGGAGGTTGGCGGAACGGCTTACACCGTTAAAAAATTCCGCGCTAAAAAAGGCGAAAACGTATTTTTTGTGTAAACCCTTCAAATAGTTTTTTTCCCGTAAAAAAACTATAAAAAAACGCTTAATTTTAACTATGGCACGCTTATTAAAAGCGCGCCTTTTCTTTTTTACTTTAACACAGCCTTTCTTTTATTTTACGATAGTTTTGACGTGTTTTTTATTTTATTAAGTTTAACGTGAAACAATAATATTATAAAAAGAAAAGCCGTACGTTTTTTAGGGCGTATGGCTTTTTTGATATTTTTTTGTTATTCTTCGTCCGAGTCTTGTTTTTCGGTTTCTTGGACGATGGGCTTTTTAAATTTTATTTGATCGACTTTATAGTCTTTCCAAATACAACCGCCGTTGCCGTCGTCCTTTTTTGTTTTTACTTCCATTTTCAGCATATTCACGGCTACAACGATAGCTTTTCCGTCGGGAGTACCAACTTCCGAGCCGATTTTAGGGACTTTTTTACTTGCGTCCGCGTAGTAATCGTTTTCGTAGCTTAAACAGCACATTAATTTTCCGCAAAGACCGCTGATTTTACCGGGGTTCAGGGAAAGGCCCTGCGTTTTCGCCATTTTAATGCTTACCTTTTTAAACTCGGGCATATTGCCTGCGCAACAGCAAACTCTGCCGCAGGGCGCGATTCCGCCGACGTATTTCGTTTCGTCGCGCGTGCCGACTTGGCGGAGTTCTATTCTGTTTTTAAAGGTCGCGGCAAGGTCTTTTACAAGTTCTCTGAAATCTACTCGCGTAGCCGACGTGAAGAAGAAAATAATCTTCGAGCCGTCGAACGTGTACTCGCAATCCACGAGTTTCATATCCAAGCCGTATTTCAAGATTTTTTCTTTGCATTGACGGATAGCTTGCGGTTTTTTAGCCTCGCATTCCGCGTAAAAATCCTTGTCTTTTTGCGTTGCGATTCTCACAATGGGTTTTAAAGGGGGAACGAGCTCGCTTTCGTCCACTTCTTTCGTGGGATAAGCCACCCAAGCGAATTCCAAGCCCTTGCTCGTCTCTACGACGACGGGGGTGTTACGCTCGTAAACTTCGCCCTCTTTCGGCGCAAAATAATAAAGCTTTCCGCCGTTTTTAAATTTTATTCCTACTACTTTGGTCATATTTTTTCCTTTATTCCTAATTACTCGTAAAATTTAGGATTTGATATTTTTTCGAAACAGATTTCTATACATTGCGCGAAATTCGTGTTAAATTTCACTTGTTTTTCCGCTTCCGTGAGCGCGGTTTGCGCATATACGAGAGAACTCAACTCGTACATGGTTGCCACCTTTTTAACTTTTTCTATTTGAGAGCGGAGTAAAAGGCAGTCTTTACAAACGCCTGATTTTAAAAAGGCTGCATCTCTAAAAATAAGACGGAGAAAGGAAATAAATTCTCTTTTTTTCTTACTCTCGCCAAGCTTTTTAGCGAGCACAGGCAGGGGCTTTTCTTTTAAACAAAGCGCAAAACTATCCAAACAAAGCTCATCGAAAGAATCGTCTTCAAGCGCGCTTTGCGCGTTGCCAACCCAACCGTTTGAAGTGGCGCTGTAAAAATCAATTTTTTCCTGATCTAAGTGTTGGTCTTTGTAATTACGCTGTAAAAAGCTTTTTATTTGTTTTTCCGAAAAGGGCGAAATTTCCAGCTTTTTTACGCGAGATAAAACGGTCTGTAAAATGGGATAAGACGTTGTCGCGCCGAGCAGGAAATACACCTTTTCAGGCGGTTCCTCAAGCAGTTTTAAAAGCTTGTTTTGCTGCGCTACGCCAAGATCGGCAAAATCCCCGATGACAAAGAGCTTTTTATCCCCTTCAACGGGATTTAAAGCGCTTTCTTCCTTGATTTCGTCCACGTCTGAAACGGCAAATTTTTTCTCGGCTTTCGGAAAAAATAAGCAATCGCTAAAGCTTTCCTTTTTGATTAAATTAAAGATTCTTTCGTACCTGCCCCCTGCATTTGCATTTTCACAGCCGAAAAACACCAACGCAAATTCAGTCAAAACGGAGCGCAAACTGCGCGCGTCGTCCATGAGAATGAGATAGGCGTGGTTTAATCTGTTTTCTTCGCGTTCGGAGCAAAGCAGTTTATACGCGTCTGTGTCCTTCAAAAGCGTTTGCATAAAAACCTCGTTTCTAAGCGGTTGAAGTTTCTTTTCAACGGCTCGCTTGTTATTATAGCACAAATTAGAGAATTTTGCAAGCGTTGGTATGTAAAATTCTAAGTTTAGGGTGTTTTTTGATGAAAATAGGATAACTTAAAACAAACGCTTTACTAAAAAAGTAAATAATGTTATAATTATAATGCCGAGAAATAGTTTTTATACACGGAGAAATTGTTTAAAACCCGTTGATTTAGGGTAATAATAATTTGATAGAAATTCAACAAAAAACGGGAAGAGTAAAGGAAATGGAAGAAAAAATGATTAGAACGAATATATTACCCGTAGTTCCGCTTCGCGGAAGGGTGGCGTTTCCAAACTGTACGATAACTTTTGAAGTAGGCAGGAACGTGACGGTAAACGCGCTCGAACGCGCGGCGCTCGGCGGAGAAAAACTTATTTTTATTTGCGCTCAAAAGGATATTGAAAAGGTGGACGTTACCGAAAACGATTTATATACGGTAGGTACGGTAGCCACCGTTCGTCAAACGGTAAAAGGATCGAACGTCTATCGCGTGTCCTGTCAGGGCTTGTATAGAGGTAAAGCGCGCACGATTAAAAAGGACGAATCGGGCGGATATTTTTACGCGGTTGTGGACGAGTATCCCCCCGTTTATAACGATTACGTACTCGAAGAAGCTTATCTTCGTACAGCCAAAGCGCTCGTCAAAGACGTGGTTATTGAAGAGGGTAAAATTGCGAAAGAAACGCTTGAAAAACTCGATCGCTGCGAGAATGCGGACGAGTTCGTGAACCAAGCAATCAACGCAATGCGCGTAAGGCTTGACGTCAAGCAAGAGATTTTATCGACGGCGGAAGTAGTGAAAAGATTACAGCTTCTTGATAGATGCCTTAACGACGAACTCCAAATAGCGAGAGTAGAACGCAAAATCGCGGGTACAGTCAAGAAAAATATAGACAAATCACAAAAGGAATATTTCCTGCGTGAACAGCTTCGCGCTATCCATACCGAACTCGGCGACGACGGTAAAGAGGAAGACGAGTACAGGGAAAAGGTAAAAAATAAAAATTTACCCAAGGAAATGGAAGAAAAATGCTTAAAGGAAATTGACAGACTTTCCAAAATGCAGTCCTCTTCCCCTGAATACACCGTAATTACGGGGTATTTAGACCAAGTTTTAGAGCTGCCTTGGACGGAGCAAACAACGGATACTGAACAATTATCCGATTGCGTTTCCGTGCTCGAAGCCGACCATTACGGACTTGAAAAAATTAAAGAACGTATTGTGGAATACCTTGCGGTATTAAAACTCACAGGCAATATGAACGCGCCTATTTTGTGTTTAGTAGGCCCGCCCGGCGTAGGTAAAACAAGTATCGCGCAGTCGGTAGCACGCTCTTTAGGTAGAAATTTCGTAAGAATGAGCCTTGGCGGCGTTAAGGACGAAGCGGAAATACGCGGTCACAGACGTACGTATATAGGGTCAATGCCCGGTCGTATCTTGTATGCGATGAAGAATGCAAAGTCGGTTAATCCCGTATTTTTGCTTGACGAGATAGACAAAATATCTTCGGACATGCGAGGTGATCCTGCGTCCGCGCTCCTTGAAGTGCTCGATCCCGAACAAAACTCCACTTTCCGCGATAGATATTTAGAACTACCTTATGATTTGAGTAAGGTGCTCTTTATTGCGACGGCGAATACGCTCGAAACTATCCCTGCGCCCCTTCGCGACCGTATGGAAATTATACAGCTTTCCGGTTACACGATTGAAGAAAAATCGGAAATTGCCAAGCGTTATCTTCTCCCCAAACAAATCAAAGCCAACGGATTAGAAGAAAGGAGCGTAAAGCTCAAACCTGATGCTTTGAAATTTATTATAGAAGGCTACACCATGGAAGCAGGTGTTCGTACGTTGGAGCGCCAAATCGGCGCAATTTGCCGTAAAATAGCGGTTAAAAAGGCGAATAACTCGTACATGGGTACGTCGTTTGTAAAAAAGAAAGAAGTGGAAGAATTGCTCGGCACGCCTAAATTCAAGGGCGACGAGAAGCGAAAAAAGGAAGAAATAGGCGCGGTAACAGGTCTTGCTTGGACGGCGTTTGGCGGAACGACGCTTACCGTTGAAGTGGTTGCAACGCGCGGAAAAGGCGAAGTTGTTTTGACGGGTAAACTTGGCGACGTTATGAAAGAGTCCGCGCTTACCGCCATGACCTATATCAAAGCCAACGCTGAAAAATATGACGTTGAACCGTCCGTATTCGAATATACAAACGTACACGTGCACGTGCCTGAAGGCGCAACACCCAAGGACGGACCGAGCGCGGGTATCACGATCGCAACTGCGATCTTGTCGGTATTTACAGGCAGAAAGGCGAGAAAAGATATCGCAATGACAGGCGAAGTTACCCTTCGCGGAAAGGTATTGCCTATCGGCGGATTAAAAGAAAAGGCGCTTGCCGCTCGCAGAATGGGCGTGAAAAACGTCATTATCCCTATCGGCAACGTAAGCGATATCGAAAATATTCCCGAAACGGTGAGAAAGGATTTAACTTTCTATCCCGTAGAAAACGTGGAAGAAGTGTTTGAGCTTGTGCTTTTACCCGCGGAAAAGAAAAGAGAATTTTTCCCTGCACAAAAACGCACGAACGTGACGGCAGGAGAACTTTCTCAAAACGGAATGCGTTGTAAAAGCTAAGAACTAAAAAGAGCCATACAGGTACGAAAGTACGAATAAAAAAGATAAATGGAGCTACCATGTACGAGACGAAAGAAAAATTAGTTATAAAGAATGCAACCTTTATTACTTCGGCGGCAAGGTCGGAGCAGTTTATCACGCCCGATAAACCTATGATTGCTGTTTGCGGAAAATCAAACGTTGGGAAAAGCTCCTTTATCAATATGCTTGCAAACCGTAAAAAGCTTGCGAAAACGAGTAGCGAACCAGGCAGAACAAGGCTCGTGAACTATTTTGATTTTGGGCCGTTTATTTTGGCGGATTTACCTGGTTACGGGTTTGCAAGGGTTTCCAAATCCGAAAAGATAAAATGGGCGAAAACACTGGATAGTTTTTTCAAGGATAAAGAAAAAATATCCCACGTATTTATGCTTGTAGATAGCCGTCACGATCCCACGGCGGACGACGTGCAAATGATGGAATTTTTACATTACCACACCTTGCCGTTTACCGTTGTTTTGACGAAATCGGATAAACTGTCGAGAATGAAGATTAAAGAACACACCAAAGCGATTGCCGCGGATTTATATTTAGGCGAGAAAAATTTGATTGCAACGAGCTCGCAAACGGGTTACGGTAAGGACGAGATTTTAGCAAAAATCGCGCACGTCATAGAAATGGATAATCAAGTTCAAGAGGATTTAGACGACGAGAACGCGGAAGACATTGAAGAATAAGGCGGTGTAACAATGAATGATTTTTTAAACAGTTGGCCTGGGATAGCGACGATCGTGGCTTTTGACGTCTTCGCGCTCCTGATTATAATTAGTTTGACGTACCGTTGGTTTTTTAAGCGGATATTTGACGTGCTTTGTTCGGGTGTGTGCCTGATTTTAACGTCCCCTTTGTTTTTAGCCGTTCTTATTCGCGGAAAAATTTTTATGAACAAAAATCAAGGCGCGATAGAAGGCTTGACGCAAACGTATTATAAAGTAGGAAAAAACGAACGTGTACTCGCGCTTAAAAAATTCCGTTCAAGAGACAGCGAAGGACAGGTTCTGGGTGCGTATGGTAGGTGGATAGAAAGTTGGAAACTCTCGTACCTGCCCCGTATATTTGAAGTATTTTTAGGAAAAATCAGCATTATCGGCGTAAAGGAGTTGCTTCGCTCGGAAGCGGAATTTGTGGAAACGGACGTGGAAAAAGATAGATTCCTCGTTCGTCCGGGACTTATCAATCCGCTTGTGAGAATGGGCGATGAACAAACGACGTATGAAGAAATGTTTTTGTCGGATAGAAAATACGCTTGGCAGTTCGCGTTCTTTATGGATATTAAAATATTCTTTTCTTGGCTTCTTAAAAAAATTCGAGGTGAAGACAATTCCTACATGGGCGAAACGCGCAAGGAAAGCTATGCGGAAAATTTATTAAAAGAAGAAAGAATAACAAAAGAGGATTTTGAAGCAGCGTTGGAGCTGGACGAAAAATTCGACTAACCGGCTTATAAAAGATAATTCAACGCGTACCTGCTTAGGCGGTTTTAAAAATAAATACACGTACAAAGAAGAAAAAAACAACAGACAGAGGAAAAAAAATGAGTGATTTAGAAATCTTTAGTATAATACTTTTATCTATCGTTGGAGTAGTTTTAGCCTACGTAATTTGCCACGTTTTAACGTTAGTGATTATGGCGCTTTGCGTCGATATGAAAAGGGAATACGCGCGCACGAATAAGTTTTACGAAAGATTTTTAAACTATACAGCTTGGCTGATTTTAAAGTTTTCCAACGTTAAAGTGGTTTTAAGGGGCAGGGAAAAAATCCCCACGGACACGAGATTTTTATACGTTGCGAATCATCTTTCTAATTTTGATCCGATTATAGTCCGCGCTATCCTTGGAAATTACGACATAAATTTCATTTCAAAACCTCAAAATTTTAAAATTCCAGTATTGAAGCAGTTAATACACCGCATGAAATTTTTACCGATCGACCGCGACAATGCGAGAAGCTCGTTAAAAACCTTGAATAAGGCGATTGAATATGTCAAGAACGACGAAGGCTCGATGGGCGTATATCCCGAAGGAATGCGCAGCAAATCAGGCGATTTATTGCCCTTTCACGACGGCGTGTTCAAGGTGGCGATTAAAGCCAACGTACCCGTTGTGGTTGGGTGTATGATCGGTCAAGAAAAAATAAAAAAGAGAGCTCCGTTTAGAAGAACGATAGTATATTTTGATATTTTAGAAGTCTTGCCCACAAAAGAAAAGGTCAGCTCACACGAGCTTTCCGAAAAAGCAAGAACGCTTATTGAAAACAAACTCAACGAAAGCAAAGAAAGCTAAAAGAAAATAAAAAATCCGAGTGAAACGGACATATACCACAGGTATTTTTAGACACTATAAAAGACTAACGAAAATTTTTCGTTAGTCTTTTTTGTTTGGTTTGTAATAAATTAGAAATCCCTTTAATCAGTCCTTTTCTTTTTAGGGAACGGTAGTTGAACTTGGGCAAGAATGACTGCGATAAAAACGAGTAAACAACCAACAAGTTCTTTATTTGATAAGGATTCCCCTAAAACTAACCAGCCTGAAAGCGCGGCAAAAACCGATTCTAAGCTCATAATTAAGGTTGCGCTCGTTGGATCGGCGTCTTTTTGCGCTATTATTTGTAAAGTGTAGGCAATGCCGCTTGACAAAAAGCCTGCATACATAATTTCAAGTTTTGCATTCCAAATTATAGAAAGGTCCGGCTTTTCAAAAAGCAACGCTAATATGAGGGAAATTATGCCGACTATCAAAAACTGAATGCAAGAAGTTTTTATTGGGTTCGCTCCCTTTTCCATAAAGTAGTCTATGATTAAAATATGAAAAGTAAAGAAAAAGGCGCCAAATAAAGTTACAATATCGCCAAACTCAATCGTAAAGCCGCTCTTGATGCACAATAAATAGAAACCTAATGTTGCAATCGGCACGCAGACGACGATAATTTGTGGTATTCTTCTCTTCAAAAACACGCCGAATATGGGTGTAAATACTATATATAATGCAGTGATAAATCCCGCTTTTCCCGATGCGTTATCAGTCATTAACGTTATGCCTTTTTGTTGACAATAACTCGCAAGAGTAAGTATCAAACCGCACGACACCCCTGCAATCGTTGTTAATTTTGACGGCATTAAAGTTTTTGGCTTTTCGCCGTCCGCTAATTTTTTATTGCTTTGAAAATTAAAGAAAACAATCACCGGTATTAGAAATAAAAAGCCTATAAAACTTCTTGAAAAAAGGAAAGTAAAAGGCTCTACTGTATCGCTTGCCGTAGTTTGCGCAACGAAGGTGCTGCCCCAAATGAGCGCGCCAAGCAATAACATTAAGTTTGCACGTAGTTTTTTTTGCATAAGTTTCTCTTTCTTAATCAATAAAAGTTATCAAACGTTTTGAAAAATTTTCATATAAATCGACTGTTTGATATTCAGAACGTCTCTTGCCTTGTATTATACCAAAAAAGCAAATTTAATTCAAGCAGTTTGTGTTGATAAAGGAAAACTCGACTTTTTATAAGCCGAGTTTTATATAATATTTAATTAAAATCCTTAAAGGAAGGCGAAACCGCTCGGTTTTAAGGTTACAATTTTACGCGATATTTTTGTAGATAAGCTTCGGGGGCTCGTTTTCCGTCAGGCAGGACTTGGTGATGATCACTTCTTCCACGTTTTCTTCGGACGGGATTTTATACATAACTTCCGTCATAATGCTTTCGATAATCGTACGCAAACCGCGCGCGCCCGTCTTTAAACGGATAGCCGTTTGCGCGATTTCGCGCACAGCGTCCTCTTCTACCGTCAGTTTTACGCCGTCATAGCCGACAAGTTTTTGGTATTGTTTGATAATCGCGTTTTTAGGTTCTGTTAAAATTTTAACAAGTGCGTTTTCGTCTAAGGGGTTCAAATTCACGACGATGGGAAGACGCCCTACAAATTCAGGAATAAGCCCAAACTTCGTTAAGTCTTGAGGTTTAACGTCGTCGAGCATACTGTAATCCGCATCTTCGTTGCTGGAACGAACTTTACCGCCGAAACCAAGCGACGCGTCGCTTTTTCTCGAAGAAACGATTTTGTCAAGACCTACGAACGCACCGCCGCAGATGAAGAGAATATTCGTCGTATCTATTCTCAAACATTCTTGGTTGGGGTGTTTTCTTCCGCCTTGCGGGGGTACGTTTGCCGTCGTGCTTTCGATAATCTTCAAAAGCGCTTGTTGTACGCCTTCGCCTGAAACGTCGCGCGTGATAGAAACGTTTTCGCTCTTTCTTGAAATTTTATCAATTTCGTCGATATAAATAATTCCGCGTTGCGCGCGTTCGATATCAAAATCTGCGTTTTGAATAAGCTTCAAAAGAATATTTTCCACGTCTTCGCCAACGTAGCCGGCTTCCGTGAGCGTGGTTGCGTCGGAAGTTGCGAAAGGCACGTTGAGAATTTTTGCAAGAGTTCTTGCAAGCAACGTTTTACCACTACCGGTAGGGCCAAGCAAAAGAATGTTGCTCTTTTCAATTTCTACGCCGTCGTCGTCCATTTTTGACTTGCTTGTAACCGCATTGATCCGCTTATAATGATTATAAACAGCAACGGATAATACCCGTTTTGCTTTGTCCTGACCGACAATATATTTATCAAGCTCCGCTTTAAGTTCGGCAGGTTTTTTCAAAACCACTTTTTCGTTTTCGGACGCCGTGACGTCGTTGGATTCTTCAAGCATGGAATTGCAAATAGAAATACATTCGTCGCAAATGCAAGCTCCGTCCGGTCCGTCAATGAGTAATTTCGTTTGCTCACGGTCTTTTCCGCAAAATGAACAATGTTTTTCACGTTTGGTCATATATTATCTCCAATATAAAATGAATAGTCGCGCTCAATTTATAACGCGTCGAAATACTGCGTTGAACTGCGCTTTGTTTCGGTCACGTACTATTTGTACGCTCCCTTTCTTTATCTTGTCTTGCTCCTATCTCAAATACTCCACAGCCTCGTTTTTGGTTTCAACGAAAAATGAATGGGGCAGGTACGAGATGAACGAGTTTTTAGTAAAGAATTAAAAGCAAAAATAGAAAAAGAATGCGCAAAACTTTGACATAACGCCGTCAAAATTTTGCGCGGTCGTTTTAAAGAAAGTGCCTAAATAAAGCGCGAAAAGCGAGGTTTATTTAGGGGATTATCTTCTCACGAATACTCTATCTATCAAGCCGTAAAGACGCGCTTCTTCCGCAGACATATAATAATCTCTGTCGGTATCGCGTTCAATAGAAGCGAGATCTTTACCCGTATTTTCAGATAAAATACGGTTCAGCTTCGCTTTCGTGCGCAGGATATGTTCAGCTTGGATTTTAATATCGCTTGCTTGGCCTTGCGCGCCGCCGAGAGGCTGATGAATCATAATCTCGGAATTAGGCAACGCGAAACGTTTACCTCTTGCGCCGCTTGAGAGCAAGAAGGCACCCATGGACGCAGCGAGCCCGATGCAAATGGTGGAAACGTCGCATTTGATATAGTTCATGGTATCGTAAATCGCCATACCTGCCGATACGCTTCCGCCGGGCGAGTTGATATACAAGCTAATATCTTTTGAAGGGTCTTTGCCTTCAAGATAAATGAGTTGCGCAACGATAGTGTTTGCTACCGCGTCGTTAATTTCTCCGCTTAAGAGGATAATTCTATCCTCTAAAAGCCTCGAATAAAGATCGTAAGAGCGTTCGCCCGTCGAAGTGCGTTCGACGACGTAAGGAACGAGCACGTTCTTTTCCATTATTTGGATTCCTCCACGTACATTTCGTTATTAGCCATCAACATATCGAAGAGCTTGGTGATGATGATATCGCTACGGATATAGTCGATTTGACGGGGATCCATACCGTTCTTGTAATCCTCGAACGTCTTTTCAACGGATTTAGCCTGCTTTTCGATTTGAGCGTTGATTTCTTCTTCGGTTGCTTCGATTTTTTCTTCTTCGATAAGCTTGGAAATGATGAGTTGGCTCTTAACGTTCTTGGTTGCTTGTTCTTCGTAGTTCTTTCTGAAATCGCTGAGAGTAACCTTCAAGAAGGTAAGGTAGTCTTCAAGCTTCAAGCCTTGATACATAAGTTGATATTCGAATTTTTGAACAAGACCGTCGATTTCTCTTTCGATCATTGCTTGAGGAATTTCAACTTCGGTATTCGCTGCGATTGCGTCCAAAATGCTGTTTTCAGTAGCGTCGGTAGCTTTTCTGTCAGCTTGGCCTTGTAATCTTTCAAGAGTCTTTGCTTTATATTCAGCAACCGTTTCGCTGCCCGTAGCTTCCTTGATGAATTCGTCGGTTACTTCGGGGAATTCCTTGCCTTGAATAGCGTTGAGCTTAACTGCAAAAACAGCCGCCTTACCCTTTAAGTTTTCCGCTTGATAGTTTTCAGGGAAGGTAACGTTTACGTCTTTGCTTTCGCCGATGTTCATACCAACTACTTGATCTTCGAATCCGGGGATAAATTGACCGGAGCCGAGCGTAAGGTCAAAGCCTTCTGCTTCGCCGCCGTCGAACTTAACGCCGTCAACCGTACCAACGAAGTCGATATTAACGATATCGCCGTTTTGAGCCGCGCGGTCGGTAACTTCTACCTTGCGAGCGTTGCGGTCGCGAAGTCTTTGAAGTTCAGCTTCAACTTCTTCGTCCTTAACAGTATATTCAAATTTTTGGATTTTCATACCCTTGTAGGAATTGATTTTTACTTCGGGTTTTACGGGAGCAACGGCAACGAGTACGATTTCTTCGTCCGTGAAGTTTTCAATGGAAACTTCGGGTTCGCCAACGACGGTGAAATCTTTTGCTTTCTTGTCGAGAACGGTGCCGTAGTTTTCAGAAAAAAGGATATTGAGCGCGTCTTCATAGAAAACTTCCTTACCGATGCGGGCAAGGGGTGCTTTACCTTTACGGAAACCGGGCACGGAATATTTGTGCTTGTTTTGGTTATACGCTTTCGTAATAGCGTTTTTCCATTCTTCACCATCAAATTTCATAGTGATTTTTACTGTGCTTTTTTCAGCTGCTTTGGTTGTGTACTTCATAGTATTCTCCTAAATCAAAATCTGATTTTATTTTTTTCTTTTTTGGCTTTGTCACGTCACCTGTTTGATTTTTGACGAAAAAATAATTACAAAATTCTACGCGTTTTGTTCGGTTACAGACCGCAGAGGGTATGCGCCCTCGCAAAACGCTTGCCTTTTTATATTTTTCTCGTCAACCTGCTAAAATATTTTTAGCATAAATCAACCGTTCTCCGTGACACAGCCCTTTTTGGCTTTGCTATATCATTGGGTTATTTTTAAAAAAATACCCTATCCGCTACATTTTAACATATTTGTTAAAGAAAATAAAGCGTTTTTGTTTACAATTTTTGAAATTTACGCTATAATTTATAAAAAGAATTATTTTATTTACGCGAATTAAACGATACGCACCATAAAGGAGTGAATATGCCCCAAGACGCTTTCCATATCCGAAGACTCTCTCAAGAATTGAATAATATACTCGTCGGCGGAAAGGTCAATCGCGTTTCGCAGGTCGATAAGGACGAGCTTACCCTTATTATATACACCGGAAAACGCGCCGTTAAACTCATTTTAAGCACAAATGCTTCAAATGCAAGAGTTTGTTTATCGGAAACGGAAAAAGAACCCGCGCCTATCGCCCCGAATTTTTGCATGTTGCTTAGAAAGCATATTCTCGGCGCGGAAATCTTATCCGTCAAGCAGGCGGGATTTGAAAGAATTATCGAGATAGAACTGCATTGTACGGGTGATTTTTCGCAAACCAACCGCACTCTCGTTTGCGAGCTGATGGGCAAATACTCCAACGTCGTTTTGGTGGAAAACGGAGTCATTTTAGGCGCGCTTAAAACGAGCTCTCTCGACGATAATTTACGCCGTATTTTGTTTTCGGGCGCGAAATATGAATACCCTACACCGCAGGACAAAATTTCCGTTTTCGATAAGGCAGGTATGCGTTCATTGATTGAAGGGTACGCGATTTCGCATGGTGAAATCACCGATTTAGACGATTTTGCGCGCTTCCTTTTTGAAAACGTTTCGGGATTTGCATATCCCACGCTTAGAGAGCTTGTAAAGAAAATGCCTGCACAGGATCTTTGCGAATATTTGGCTTGGGCTTGCGACTCGCTTGAAAACAAACCGCACGTCGTTTATGAAAACGGAAAGCCGACGGACTTCTTCGCATTCGAGGTGGAAGGAGGTCAGCCAAAACAAAGTCTATATTTAGCCGAGAACGAATTTTATTCCTATCGTGAGAATAAAAAAGGATTTGAGGATAAAAAAAGAAAACTTGAAGCCAGCCTTCGCACAGTAAGAAAAAAACAAGCCAAGCGCATTCAAGACGTTTTGGAGCGGTTAAAGGAATCGGAAAACGCCGAGTTGAACAAGATAAAGGGCGAACTTTTAACGGCGAATTTGTACCGCCTTGAAAAAGGAATGAAAGAATGTACGCTTGAGAACTGGTACGAGCCCGATTGCCCGAAAATTAAAATTGCGCTCGACGAGCTGATTTCCCCGCAAAAGAACGCGCAAAAATATTTCAAAATCTACAACAAACAAAAGCGCGCGAAAGAAATTTTAACCCCGATGCTCAAAACAGAACAAGCGGAAAAAGAATACTTAGAAAGCGTTTCGTCGTCGATAGAGCTTGCTGAAACAAAGGAAGATTTCAAGGAAATCGAAGAAGAGTTAATCCAAATCGGTGTTTTTCGTGCGCCTAAACAGCGCGCAGGCGGTAAGAAAAAGCAAACGGAAACGCCTTTTAGGGAATACGAATATCAAGGATTCCGCATCTATGCAGGGCGAAACAACGTCCAAAACGATCGTCTTTTGCGCTTGGCAAATTCGAACGATTTGTGGTTGCATACCCAAAAATACCACTCTTCCCACGTCATCATCGTTCGTGACGGACGGGAAATTACGGATGAGATAATCGGCTTTGCGAGCGAGATTTGCGCCTACTATTCAGACGGCAGAAACGGCGATAAAATCCCCGTCGATTACTGTGAGCGGAAATATGTCAAAAAGCCGTCTAAAAGCAAGGCAGGATTTGTTATTTACACCGATTATAAAACGGTACTCGTTACCCCTAACGCCCACAAAAATAATTAAAACGCGGCTACCATGTACGAGTTAAACACAAAAAACAGCCGTGCGTTTGTATATCAAACGCACGGCTATAATTTTAGATTTAAAGCATCAACGGTCGTAGCCGTGAAGCTCGTCTTTTTTCGGGCCGCGAACGTATTTTTTCATTTCAGCGTCGCAAGCGGAAAAATGTTGATAATTCACGCGGGCTTCGGTGAGCGAAACGTGATTCGCGCCGCCGTGAAGTAACGGGTTTTTAAACTGTTCGGGATCGTCTTCCCAAAAGCATACGGGACAAATGTCATAGCGGCGTTCCTTCTTTTCAAAGGTAAAATATCCGCAACAAGGGCACTTGTATTTTTTAGGCTCGTCCTTCTTCTTTAAAATAGGAAGCAGGGAAACGAGAATTCCGCCGACAATATTTCCAAGCAATGAGAATGCAAAATACCATACCATAGTAAAGGTGGGGTGTTCGGATAAACACGCGTAAAAGAGATTTGCGAGCGAGTTATCAAAACCGCAGAACACGAACACGAATACGGGGAAGATGACGCCTACCGTAGCCGAAAGATTCTTTTTTGGAGCGTATTTTGAAAGGATTACGGAAAGCCCTATCAAGATACCGCAAAGAATCCCCGAGCAAAAGGAATGGAGGGCCCAACCGTCGTCGCAAAGTTTTGTATCCATCACTTGCGTTGCAATATGGTTGACTTCGACGTGAGAATAATTAACGAGCAAAGCGCAAATAGCGATGCCGATTACGTTGAAGAACAAGCTCACGGGCATAGACCACCAGTTTTTGACTCCCATCGTAATAACACGCGTAGAAAGCCCTGTGACGAGGTACAAGCCGAACGTTGTAACAACGAACATAGCGAGCGCGAAGGTAAACGCCCCCACTAATTTTCCCATCGCGCCTTCAAAGGCTTCCATGGAAATGAGCAAGCTTACACCGCCGCAACCGACCATAAATCCGCCGAAAATCGAAGCGATGCAAAAAACCATAAATTCTTTTTTAGTCATCTTTTCAAATCTAATCATACACATATTTTATCATATTTCCTAAAAAAACGCAAGCTATTTTTATGAGCATATATAAAAGGCGTGTGACAAGGACGAGATTGTTTTATGAAGCTTACGAATTTTTTATATATCGTATGCGAATAAATGCTTAAATATAGCAAAAAAGAGCGACTAATCGCTCTTTTTGCTTTTTAATATGTTATATTTTTTTAAAATTACAAACAGTTTTTCTCTTTAAGCGCTTTAAGGACGTCTGCAAAAACTTCGTCGGGAGTTTGGCGTCCGTCGATAGTTACGATACGCGCGTGCGTTCTTGCCAATTCTTTGTAGCCTTCATAGACTTTTTTGTGAAAGCTCATACCTGCCTGCTCCAAACGGTCGTTTTAATCTGCACCGTGTTTGCGGATGAACGCTTCTTCAGGCGAAAGGTCGATGAAAATCGTAAGGTCGGGAGAATACTTTTCAATCGCGTAAGCGTTAATTTTTTCGATAAATTCCACGCCCAAATCGCGCGCATACGCTTGGTAGGCAAAGGAAGAATCGAAATATCTGTCGCAAACGACGAGATCGCCTTTATCAAGGGCGGGTTGAACCCTATCGTGCAAGTGCTGAACGCGGGACGCCGCGTATAAAAGCGCTTCACATTCGTCCGTCATTTCTGAGTTTTTACCGCTCAACAAAATTTCGCGGATTGCTTCGGAGATCTTTCCGCCGCCCGGCTCGCGCGTGAAAATATGCGGAATTTTATTTTCCGACAAATAGTCGCTTAACATTTTAAGCTGTGTGCTTTTTCCTGATCCGTCGCATCCTTCAAACGTGATAAATTTACCTTTTCTTTGCATAATTACACCTTAAAAACAGTCATTTTATTTTCTTGTAACCCGAAGGTATTGTTTGCGTTTTTCAAGAGCTCTATCTTTTCTCTTTCCACTCTTTCGCCCTTTAAGATAAGCGGTGTGCAGGGCGGGAAAAGTCCGCACGTATTCGCGCAAACCCTGCCTTCGCTTTTATCTAACTCTACAAGCTCCGTTTTCGTTTCTTCTTGTAAAACGCCAAAAAGGGTGGGGGCAGGTACGAGTACAACGCGTTCTAAAGGGAATATTTGAAAGGCTTTTTGTAAACGCTTTGCAAGTCTTTTAAACTGGCTCGTAGCCGTTGCGGGCGAGAGATAGAACATAATCACGTTTCCGTCGCAAAACTCCGCAAAAACGCCGTGTTCTTCCAAATATTTTTCAGCTTTAAAGGCTGCCGAACCAAATACCGCGCAAAGCTTGGTATAATCTTCGTGGAGCTGAATTCTTGCGGGATTTTGTTTGGCAAACTCACGAACGAGCTTTTCAAGTTTTTCATTGTTAGGGAATTTTACGGCGTATTCCACGGACGCCATAATCGGATAAGAAGGACTTGTCGTACGGAAGATATCCACCGCCTTTTTGAGCGATTTCAAAAAGTTATCGTTCGCCGTGGAAACCACCGCGCCTTGCGTGAGGGCGGGTAGGCTTTTATGTACTCCGTCCACCCACATATCCGCGTAACTACTCGGGTGTAACTGCTTTTCAAAGCGTAAATGTCCGCCGTGCGCGCCGTCCACTAAAAGCGGTTTATTTTGTTCGTCGCAAAGCTTACGAAGGGCGGCGAAATTTGCGGTTTTGCCGTAATAGTTGGGGGAAACCACAAGCAATGCACCTGCTTTATCAAGCGCGGTTTTGATGACGGAAACGCAAGGAAATTCCTCTATCCCCGTTTCGTTTTTCTCCATTTCGAACGGGAAAATGGAAATGCCGAGCACGCTGCAAGCGTTATACACGCTCTTGTGTGAAGAAAGGGGGATTGCGACCGAGTTAATTCCTTCCTGTTTTAATGAGTACAGCATACAAAAAATTCCGCAGGTACTTCCGTCGGTCAAGAGAAAGCTTTGTTTTGCGTTAAGAAGTGAAGAAATGTCCTGTTCCGCTTCTTTAATACAGCCCTTGGGATTAGAAAGGTTATCCGAGAAAGAAAGCTCGGTAATATCCCATTTTGGATTTTTATGGCCGGGGGTGTGAAAGGAGATATGCTTTTCCTTCGCCGAGCGTGAAAGCATACGGTAAATATGGCAGGATTGTAATATTTTTTTATCGCGAAAATATTTATTCATCTCGTACCTGCCCACTCCATTTTACTTTTCTTGTAAATCTAAACAATGCGTTTCCACAAGGCTGTTGATAAACGCTAAGCTTTCAAATTCAAAGCTTTCGCGCGTTTGCGGGGCGCTGAAAAGCACAATATTTATATTGAGCGCGCTCGTTTTGGTTGCTCCGCTTTCTTCGTCTTTCACTCTGTAATAGACGTTCTGTTTCAAACTTTCCATTTTTTCATCAGGGCATACGTTGATGGAAAACGCGCCCGTCAATTCTTCGATTTTATTATTGATATTATAATACAAAGTCTTTTGCGTAAGGGAAATATAACCTGCGTCGAGATAGGAATAGAAATCAAGCAAATTCGTTTTATAGCCCTTGACGCGTTTAATTTCGTTTTGAACGCCTGCGGAAACAGCCGCTTCGGTTTTGAATCGCTTGTCCTTGGTGCTTGCGACGAAAGCTCTAAAATCATTTTCGATTTTTTCTTCGTCGAGGTCGCCTTTGGTATAATCCCCGTTATAATAGCCGTTCAAGAAATTTTCCATATTTTTTAAAAACCCGTTCTCGCCGTCTAAGCGGTAAACGTTGTTTCTGTAACGGTAAAGCAATTCTTCAAGATAGGTGGCTTTTAAAATTTCGCCGCCTACTTGGTTTTGGTATTGATAGGAACTCCCCTCGATGTCCGCAGCGAACATAACGTCGATTTCGCGGGTAGCCAACCGTGCTTCCATGAGTTGATAGACGTATTCTTCCCCGCCCGTACTCAAATCTTGTGATCTCGTTTCCATAATCTCGTAAGAAAATTTATCGGTCAGGTTGATATATTCACTAAACTTTTGGGTGGTGCTCGTGCCTAAAAAATTACAAATACCGAATTGTTGGGAAGGCAAAATGCGAGTAGCCGTCATGGTAAAAACAGACATCCAAATAAAGATAGCGCCCACACATACGGCAATGATTTTTAAAAAATCGTAAGAGAGCATATGCCCTAACCGTTCTTTCGTGATTTTTGCGTCCATAAAATCCTCCGTAAAGGGATTGATAAAACAGCCCTATACGTTAATATTGTACCTTAAAACGCTGATTTTTGCAAGCGGTTGCTTGCGTTTCTTATTCAAAACTTTTTAATTTCCCTAAAAATTCATTTTCTTTTCAAAAAAGGCGAGAAAAAACACCGAGCAGACTCGGTGTTTTTTGTTTGGCTTTGTAATACAGCCTTAAATTCTATAAATTATTCTTTGTTTTTATTGCATGCTTTTAAGACGCTCAAGCCGATCAAACGTACCAAGCAACAAAGTCCAAAGATTCCAAACACCATAATAAACGGCGCGATATAGACGTCAATGGTATCGGGAATAGCGTAGAAACAATCGTGCATAACGAAGAACCAGTTAAAATCGTGGTCGTAAACGTTGACGGTATGAGGACAATTTGCCACGCACGTGCAAGCTTCCGTCAAAACGCCGCTATAAAACGTGTTTCCGATATAAGCCCAAACTGTCAAACCTAAAATTGCGAACGCGTCGTATTTTAAGTTTTTCCATTTTAAATCAATATCCTCGAACGCGATTGCGAAAACGCCCTGTGCAATCATTAAGCCGTGGTAGAGCATAGTTTGAACGACGCGGTAGCTATAACCGTCTGCGCTGGAAACGCCGGACGGGTATAAAACGTAAGCCATTGCTCCGACAAGCCCCATGAGCGTAAACGCCGTTTTGAACTTTGCAAACAGCTTGGTTTTTCTTGCGAGCAGGCACATAATACTCATAGAAGTGCAGATGTGGAAAGGAAGCTTATCCACGTCGATATACCCGTAAGAAAAAGGCATTAAGAAGAAATCGGCAACGTATAAACAAAGCGCCGCGGTAACGGTGTAATCAACCCATTTCTTCTTTTGTTCCTGTGTTTTGCCTTTGGACAAGAAAAGCGCTAAAACGATGCCGCCGATAATAAGCAATAAGTAAACGATATGACACAAGCTAAAAGCTTCAAACACAAAGACGCCGTTATCGTGGTCTTTTAATAAGTTGTGAAAAATCTCGTACATTTTTTATTTTCTCCTTTCGTTAATAAATTTTGTCAACCATCTTTCTTCTTTCGGGAAAGCGAATAGCTCGTACACGTTCAACCCGATAAAAGATAAAATCACGCCCAAAATTCCTATTGTAAAGAAATTAAAGAAGGGCAATTCAGGCAACGGCGGTTCTAACATAAACATTGCGTTCACGCTTGAAATGTCGAAAACGGCAAACAGCACGTTGACTAATAAACCGCAGCTCGCAAACAGTAACAGACCAAAGAAAATACTTCTCGTTGTTCGTAATACTTCTATCTTTACGTAATTGAATACGTATAAATACACCGTTCCGAAAATCATAACCGAGTGGCTGACTAAGCCCTTTAAAATATCGTAATCGGCAAGGTCGGGATTGTTCAAGAAATTGATGTTGAACATGACGCCGATCACGCCGCAAAACGTTCCGCCGATAAAAGTGAACTCCGCAAGCGTCTTATAGAGCGAAGATTCTTTATTTTTCATAAACGCGACGATTACGAGCAACCACATAACGATATTGCAAGGATACACGGGCAATATCATAGTGTTGTCAATAGCCGCTTCGCCGTGATTGCTGAAATAATCGACGTATAAACTGCTGTAATGAATGGCGACGACCGCCAAAGCCGTCCATTTGAGAACGCGGTCTTTCGTTTTGTCAGAACGGATTGTCTTTTTGCATACTATCATCAGCAAAACCGTCAAGGCAAGCGAGACTGCGTTATATAGTGCTAAAATTAAATGTTTGTCCACAACCGTACCTCAAACTTTTTTCATTTGTAAAAATTATTCTATAATGATTTTGTTTTTCTTTTGGATAACGCAACTATTGTACCACTTTTTTTGAATTATATCAAGCGAAATGGTGCATAAAAAAGCTCAACTTGTAAATAAGCCGAGCTTTTTGACTGTTAAATGTAGTTATTCTTGTTATTTCTTGGGTTTCATAGTAGGGAACAAGATAACGTCGCGGATTGTAGAGCTGTCCGTGAGCAACATTACGAAACGGTCTAAACCAAGACCAAGTCCGCCTGTGGGGGGCAAACCGTATTCGAGCGCGTTGATGAAATCTTCGTCGATTTGAGCCGACGTATTACCCTTCGCGCGCTTTGCGTCAACCTGCTTTTGCATACGTTGTTTTTGATCGATGGGATCGTTGAGTTCGGAGAATGCGTTGCCGTATTCGTGGCCGCAAATAAAGTACTCAAAACGTTCGGTAAACGCAGGATTGCTGGGTTTGCGTTTTGCAAGGGGGGAGTTTTCTACGGGATAGTCGTAAATAATCGTGGGCTGGATGAGATTATCTTCTACGAACGCGTCGAAGAATTCGATTAATACTCTGCCTTTCGTCGATTCTTCGCCGTATTCAAGCTCGATGCCCTTCGCTTTTGCCGCAGCTCTTGCGTCTTCGTCAGTAGCCCAGTCGTTAAAATCCACGCCTGCATATTTTTTAACAGCTTCCGCCATCGTCATTCTCGACCATTCGCCCATGTGGATAACCGTGCCTTGATAGGTAATGTCAAGTGTTCCGCAAACGTTGAGCGTAACCTTCTTATACAAGTCTTCAATTAAGTCCATCATACCGAAATAATCGGTGTAAGCTTGGTACATTTCAATGGAAGTAAATTCGGGGTTATGGTAAGCGTCCATACCTTCGTTACGGAAAATTCTTCCCACTTCGTAAACTCTGTCCAAACCGCCGACAATAAGACGTTTCAAGAAGAGTTCGGTTTCTATACGCATGTACATATCAATATCAAGCGCGTTGTGGTGGGTTTTGAAGGGACGTGCGTCCGCGCCGATTTCCAAAGGTAAGAGCGTGGGGGTATCCACTTCCAAATACCCTAAATTGTCAAGGTATGCGCGGATTTCTTTCAAGATCTTTGAACGGGTACGGAAGGTCGCTTTCACGTCGTCGTTCATAATAAGATCAAGATGGCGCAAACGGTATTTCATATCTTGGTTTTGAAGTCCGTTATACTTCTCGGGCAGGGGCAGGAGCGACTTGGAGAGCATAATAAGCTCGGTAACGTGAACGGAAACTTCGCCCGTTTGCGTTTTGAAAACAAAGCCCTTAAATCCTACGATATCGCCGATATCATAGTCCTTTTTATAGGACATATAGTTCTCTTCGCCGATATCTTGGCGGGTAACGTAAATTTGGATATTTCCGCTCTTGTCGGAGATATGCGAAAAGGACGCCTTACCCATAATACGACGAGACATCATTCTGCCGGCAAGGCAAACGGTCTTACCTTCGAAGGCTTCGAAGTTGTCCTTGATATTTTTGGAATCGTTATCTACGGGATACTTCACTTGTTCGTAAGGGTTTTTGCCTTCCGAAACGAGTTTAGCAAGCTTTTCGCGGCGGATTCTTGCCTGTTCAATGAGCTGTTCTTCTTCCTGCATAGGATTCGTGATATTTTCTTGCATAGTAAAATTCCTTAATACAACCTTATGAATTTATGATTTTACGCGATATTGTCAATACGCAATTTATAAACGCCGTCAGGTGAAGAAACCGAAACAACGTCGCCTACCTGGTGCTTCAAAAGCGCCTTTCCGACGGGGGATTCGTTGGAAATTTTATTTTCCATTGCGTTGGATTCCGTCGTACCCGTGATTTCGTAAACTTCCGTTTCTTCGAGGTCGAAATCGTACACGGTTACCTTCGAGCCGATATGAACGGACGAGGTGTCGTCGTTTTCTTCAATGATTTTCGCGTTCTTGATTTTGTAGTCAAGCTCAACAATTTCACCTTCGTTTGCCGCTTGTTCGTTACGAGCTGCGTCGTATTCCGCGTTTTCGGACAAATCGCCGTGGTCTCTCGCTTCGCTGATGCGTTCCACGATCTCCACTCTCTTGACCGTTTGCAAATATTTCAAACGTTCAACCGCTTCTTCATACCCTTTTTTCGTCATAAAAAATTGATCTGCCATATATACTCCTTTGCGTTCAAGAATGGTTTTTGTTCCCCCAAAAAACGCAAAACAACCGCGCTTTTTGCAAACGAAAAAAGCCTTCTTTTAAGAACGCCAAAATACAACCGTGACCTATTTCCTTAAGAAAAAGCCACGGCAATTTTTCACTTACTTTATTCATTATACTTAAAAAATATACATTTGTCAATAAAAAATGAGCCGTTTCAAACGAAAAAACGCCGTTTTATCCTTTTTTTGGCGTTCTTTTTTGATTTTTTTCGGCAAATTTCATTGTTTTTCGCTAAACTTTTCCAGGTTTAAACACAAGGTTCTCTCTCCGATTTTTGAGCGTTCGGGGGGAGACGGATAAAGTCGTTTAAAGCAGATTTTCAAGGAAAAGCTGATCGTAATAAAAGCTTTCCACAAAATCCTTTTTCGTAAATTTAACGTGATTAAATTTAGCGAAGTTAAAAATATGCGTTTTCAGCAACACGGGCGTGGGGATATCGAGCGTTTGCGAAATCTCCGAAAGATAATCGAAAAAATGCGAATAGGTGATTTGTTCGTCCTTCTGATAGACGAAATCCCGTTTAATTTTACCGTCGCTAATTAATTTTACCCAAATCTTCATAGTAGTCCTATTATACACAAACGCTTAAAAAAAGTAAACCGTTTGAACGGGATAGTCGGAAATTTTCTCTAATTTAACATATTCGCTTTGGTTTGGAAATAAATTAAAGTACGGCTATACCGCAGTCTTTTACGGATAAGCGGATAAGAGGTGAACACAGCGCGGTCAAGCGCGCGGCGAAAAGGCAAAAACGACAAAACAAGCATTTTTTCGTCAATCAAAGAGAAATTTCGGTAAACGCTTTTTTATAGAATAGACAAGGAGGCTCGTTCGTTTGAAATTTATTTGCTTTAAGATCAAAAATTTCCTTTTTACGCTGACCGCGTTTTCGCTGCTTCTCGCGCTAATTTTCTTTTGCGGTCAGGTTGGGTATTCGGCGGTTTTGGCTGTTTCAAACAACGCGCAAAGGTCGTTGCCTATTTACTCCGTTCAGCGCGAAGATAAAAAAATATCCATTTCCTTCGACTGCGCTTGGGGTACGGAATACACGCAGGTAATTTTAGACGAGCTTGAACGCAATCAAATCAAATGTACTTTTTTTGCGGTGGAGTTTTGGGTGGAAAAAAACGCGGAATTTGCTAAAAAAATCGTGCAGGCGGGGCACGAGCTCGGCACGCATAGCCGTACCCATTCGTACATGAGCAAGCTCTCGGAAAAGGAAATTCGAGACGAGCTTTCATCGTCCGTTTCAACGATTGAAAAAATAACGGGACACCGCACCAACCTGTTCCGCGCTCCCTATGGCGATTATGACAACTTGCTCGTCGATACAGCCAAGAGTATGGGATTATACACAATTCAGTGGGACGTCGATTCTTTGGACTGGAAAAATCTTTCCGCGACGGAAATCGCGCTCCGTATTGTAAATGGCGTGAAAAGCGGCTCGATTATTCTTTGTCACAACAACGGCTTACATACCGCGGAAGCGTTGCCTATGATCTTTTCCACGCTCAAAAACCGTGGCTTTGAGTTCGTTCCCATAGGCGAGCTTATCTATAAGGAAAATTACTCCATAGACTTGAACGGGAAACAGCGTCCAAACGCTTAAACTCGTACCTGCCTATGCCTTTTCAACGCATACCTGCCCCCTATCTATTGTGTAAAAGGCGGCAAAACTGATAAAAAACACTACTAAAAAAGAACAAATGGAGGTTATTATGAACTACGTTACAGAAAAAAACAACAAGGTTTACGTAATGGGAGAAATCGTGAGCGACGCGATCTTTTCCCACGAGATTTACGGCGAAGGCTTTTACGAATTTTTCGTAAAAATCAATCGACTTTCAGGGCAAGCGGACGTCTTGCCGATCACGCTGTCTGAACGGCTTATTCAAGACGGTATGCTTGAAAAGGGAAAAACTATTTGCGCGGAAGGACAGTTTAGAAGTTATAATAAACTCGAAAACGGAAAATCCCGGCTTATGCTCACGGTATTCGTTCGCGAACTTTTAAAGGAAATTCCCGATAGAAACCCGAATAATATTCTTTTAAGCGGATATATTTGCAAGCCGCCCGTCTATCGTACAACGCCCTTTAACCGCGAGATTGCGGACGTGCTCGTGGCGGTCAACCGCGCGTACAACAAGTCGGACTATATCCCCTGTATCGCATGGGGAAGAAACGCAAGATTCGTGAAAAACCTCGGCGTCGGGGATAGGGTTGCGATTTCAGGCAGAATCCAAAGCCGCGAATATCAAAAGCGCTACACGGACGACGACGTAAGAACGATGACGGCGTACGAAGTTTCGGTGTCAAAGCTTGCTACCTTTGAGGCGGGCGAAGAATTTGATATTGAAACGGAATTTGATCTGTATTCTTTCAAATCAGAAGGTGCCTGTGACACTGTTGGGTAATTTGTTTTACGCAAACTAAAACTTTTTTGCTTTAATATTTATAAAAATTTAAAAAAACGTTCTGAACGGGTATTCCTTTCGCATATAATATGTTAGAAAACGGATTTTAGTGAAAGGAGAATAATTATGAACGAAGAGATTGAATACGCTGAAATGCTGGAAATCCCCGTATCGACGGTGAATGTTATCCGCAAAAGCAAAACTCGCGCGCAAGCGCAAGAAACCGCGCTGAAAGAAGAAACCATTTCTCGCGTAAACGAGCGGTTTTCCACGCCCTACGCAACGTATGCCTCGGAGTTTTTTGAAAACTCGCAGTTGGATGAAAATCAAAATGAAGAGGGCATGTACGAGAACAATCAAAACGAAACGCGCCAAAAGCACCAAGATTTTGACAAAAAGCATATCCTTGGCGAGCGCATTTTAAAGGCGGAATTTACCCTTGCCTGCGCCTTGTGTTTGGGGATATTTTTAACAAACGTATGGGTACAAGACAGCGCGATCAATACATTTTTCCGTTCAATCACTCCGCAAACGCAGGTCGCGGACGCGCGCAATTACACCGATTTTACCCTTTCGAGCATTTTAGGCGAAGGCTCGGACGCGGAAATGACGCTCTCCCCCACGGGTATTTTGACCTTCGTTGACGAAGGCTGCGTGTACCCTACGGCAGACGGCACCGTTTCTTCTGTTGTTAAGGGTGAAGACGGTAAATACACCGTGCAAATTGCGCACACGGAAAGTTTTTCGGGGGTAATCGTAGGGCTTGACTACGTCTATTACGAAGTTGGTCAAACGGTTAAACACAACGTACCGATCGGGTACTCTAAGGGCGAAAACGAAGTGCAAGTCACTATGTATTCGGACGGTAACTTGTTAAACTGTTTTGCCGTAACCGAAGACAACGCGCTCTCTTGGATTTTGGACGCTGAGTGATAGAAAAAATCATGCAATCTATGACGTGGATAAAGTCGCGCTTGCGCGACTTTTTGCCTATGCGCGTGCTTTTGAGCGCAAAGCAAGCAAATGGGCAGGGCAGGTACGAGCCTAACGAAAAAATCGGCTTATCAATCCACCCCATGTTCTTTCTAATGGGGATATTTTATTGTTTTATAGGCCAACTGCCCATGTTTTTAATGAGCGTAATTGTGGCGATAGAACACGAGCTTGCGCACGCCCTTTCAGCGTCAAGGCTCGGATATCGTTTGAATAAAATCGTGCTTATGCCCTACGGAGCTGTTATAGACGGGGATTTAAAAGAAATTTCGCTAAAAGACGAGTTGTCTGTTGCGCTTGCCGGGCCCTTTTGTAATTTGATAACGGCAGGGGCGTTCGCGGCGCTTTGGTGGTTTTACCCCACCGCCTACGCCTATACGGATACAGCATGTTTTATTTCTTTGTCGATTGCGCTCGTTAATCTCATACCTGCCTACCCCCTTGACGGCGGACGTGTATTAAAATGCGTCATAACCGCTTGCCTTTTAGGGCGGGCCGAAAAGAAAAATTTAGGGGGAATACAAAACGCCGAAGAAAAAGCGGAGAAAATATGTCGAGCAATAGCTTTTTTTATTGTAGTGATACTCATAGCGTTTTTCGCGGCTTTATTTACTCGCGGGATAAAAAATTATACCCTTTTGGTTTTTGCGGTATTTTTAGGCGCGGGGAATTTTCCAAGTAGGCAAAACGCGGTGTATGCCAAAATAAATTTTTCACATCTTTCCGCGCTCGATCACGGCTTGGAGATCAGGCGAGTGGCGGTGTCGTTTGATACGAGGGTAAAGTCGGTTTTACGGTATTTGTGCAGGGGTAAGTATTTGATTTTAGAGGTTTATGATAAAAATGAGAGATACAGGGGTGAGATACGCCAATCCGAGCTCGCTGAATTCTTCTCAAAGGCGTCGCTGTATGCGAAAATCGGCGAAATTCTAAAAAAGCAATAAAAAATCTAATTAAAAGTTGAAAAACCCTAAAAAACGACGAGAAAATTCTTGCAAAATCGTGAAAGAATATGATATACTATGAGAGCGTGGGTTCTTGGCGATTAAAGAAAACGGATAGTGACACATGAAGAAAGAATGGTTCTTCGATTGTTATTGCGGACGGCAGTTCGTCGCTTTGTTAGAGGACGATAAGCTGACCGAATTTTCATCGGAAAAAGAAAATGAAGGCGAGATCGTCGGAAATATTTACAAAGGCAGGGTAATGAATATCCTAACGGGTATGAACGCAGCGTTCGTTGCCTGCGGTTTGGATAAAAACTGTTATCTGTCTATGGACGAATCTTACGCAGATCCTTCTAAATATGAGGGCACCATGGGCGAGATGAACCCGACTTTACCCGATTTAAAGGTCGGAGACGAGATCCTTGTTCAAGTCACAAAACCGCCTCGCGGAAACAAGGGCGCAAAAGTGACCACCCGTCTTTCTATCGTCGGTAAAAACTTTATTTATTTGCCCACTACGGAGTTCGTCGGTATTTCAAGAAAAATCACGGACGAAAAAACTCGAGAACGTGTATTGTCAGTGACGGACAGACTTCGCGATAAAAAAGCAGGCGAAGGGGTAATTATCCGTACGCAAGCCCCCTTAACTCCGCCCCGCAAACTCAAAAAAGAATGGCAATTTTTGAAAAAGCTTTGGCAAGACCTTTTAGAGCGCGCAAAAAATGCGCCTGTTGGACAGGTTTTGCATAAAGACCTTGACTTGCCTCTGCGTGTAATCCGCGATAGCTTTGGCGACGAACTCGTCGCTATTCACGTTGGGAATCAAGAGCTTTACGAACGCATTTTAAAGCTTATTCGGTTGCAAAAAGACATTCCCGAGCGCAAGCTTGTATTGTATAAAGGCGAGCGCGCCATGTACCGAGAATATGGTATTTCAAAAATCGTTTACGATTCCGTACGCCCCACCGTTCCCCTTGATAACGGCGGATATATCGTAATCGACCAGACGGAAGCTATGACCGTCGTGGACGTGAATACGGGCAGCTACGTAGGTAATAAAAACCGTGAACAAACGGTGTTTGAAGTCAACGAGCAGGCGGCAATAGAAATTGCAAGACAAGTACGGCTCCGCAATATCGGCGGACTCGTCGTTGTGGACTTTATCGATATGTTGGAAGAAGAACACAAGGAAAAGATCACGGAAATTTTACGGGAAAAACTTGCCTTGGATAAAGCGAAATGCAACGTTTTGCCTATGAGCGAGTTTTGCTTAACGCAATTTACGCGCAAGCGCGTAGGCAACGAATCGGCGTCGTTCTTAGTCAAGCCCTGTCAGCATTGCAAAGGCAACGGACACGTGCATAACGATTTCTTCGTCTTTGCGAAAATCCGCGCGGATATTTTGGATTTGTTTGCCAACGGCTTCAGCGCTGCAATCGTAGAATTAAACGAAGGGATTATGCGTAAAATTTTAGCGGAAGGCGTATTCACAGGCGAAGTGAAAGGCAGGTGGAAAGACAAGCGGGTATATTTAATCCCGCACCGCACATATAGCGAAGAGCACGTATCCGTACGCGGCGACAATTCGGAGATTTTAACCCTTCCCGACAACGCGAAAATTTTATATTGATTTTTTATAACGCAAAAACCGTAGGCGATTCCTACGGTTTTTATCTTTGATTTTTAAAATGATATTGACAATATGCCTAAATTGTGGTAATATATAGACGAGGAGGGTGCTCCAATGTACAATTATATTTGTTTTATTATGGTATAAAAAGCAGTATTGATAATGATGTGCCTGTGTTTATAACATCAACGGATTATTATTTTACGTATGATGATACGTTACCCTCAGTTTCTTCATCTTCTGGGAATCATACATTATCAATTGATTATGCGCATAGCTGGGGGATTGCAAACGCGCATACGTTTGTTGGATACGGTTATGCTTATTATACAATTACTCAAGTGACAGAAAAGGAGGTATGGTCTCCAACTTGGAGTGATCCGTTTCGTACAGTTATAGAGTATTCAACGGAGGTTTTTACGGAAGAGTTTGTAAAAGTAGCAGATGGATGGGGCGGGAAACGGTATTACAATTACTCGCAAAGCAATAAAACGGTTGCTTCCGTAAGAGTATATAAATAAAGGAGAGATTCATGAAAAAGATTCTTTCACTTTTCCTTTCTATATTTTTTTCAATAATCTGTTTCGTTTCCTGCGGATGTCCGCGTGAAAGAAGCCTTTACGATGCGCCGAAAATTGCAATAGAAGAATTTGGAGCAGAAGAAATAATTGTAATGACGTATTCCAGGTCGGCATATTCTTGGTTGTCGGACGCGTATGGGGTTAGCGATTTACACGAATGGTATGTTTTTGCTAAAAAGGACGGGAAAGAAATTTTGGTTATCGTGCCGTCGAATACTGATAAGCAACCCGTTTTAGCGGAATGGCCGCTTGACTATTCATTTGAGGAAATTAAAACAGCCTTGCAAGAATTTTTCGGAATTAAACTGGAATATTTCGCGCCTGATTATGGGTTTGATGATTTCCAAATCATTTTCGGTGAAGAAAAAATAAAAAATTGTTTATCGAGTTACTATGGTATTAACGAGCCCTTAGATATAGACAAAGAAATTATGATTGTTTGCAAACCAGACCTTTATAATTGTCAGGAACATTTCGTAATACAGTCTAACGGCGAATTGAAGATTTTTACGTACTCTATGGATGAAATTAAGTAAAATATAAAAAGACTTATTCCCCGAACGGTATAAACTCCGTTCGGGGAACTTTATCTTTGAACGTCCTATACAGGTACGAGATTAAAGAAATATACCCTACCCATGTGCGCGATGAATTAAAATAGCGCAACCATGTCCGAGATGAAGGGGTTAAAGATAGTTCTTTAACTTCTTCTCGTATTTTTCTTCAAGAGTGATGAGTTCTTTTAAAAGCTCGCAAATTTCTTCATCGGAGCATTCCGCTTTACTTTGAGTGGTTTTGAGCGAAGTGATGCCCATAACCGTACCTTGAATCATCATGTCTGCGATATGCGCTCTTGTGCCGTCCGTCAAAGTACTCATTTTAATCGAGCCCCACATCATCATTTTTTTCATGGGGTTGGGTTCTTTAAGTTCAATCCCGCGGTCTTTTGCGATTACGCAGGCCTTACTGCTGATTTTTTCGTAGCCTTCGTGTTGGGATTCGATTTCTTTTTTAAGGTCCTCGTCCTCTGTTTCGGGTAAGATGTTACAAATTGATTGAATGGCGAGTTGGCTATTTCTATAAATTTCAGCGAGCACTTCCTCGTCTTTTTTGCATTGAACTTCGTTTTCCATAAAGTCCTCCTTAATACTTACTTAAAATTTAACCGAGCGTTTGAAACAATCGGCTTGTATGCAAGGATAGTATGGTCGATGAATACCAAAGATATGCTATTTTTCTTTAGAAATTTAGAAAACCGACGAAAAAACGCTTGACAATATCGCGTTTAGTTTGGTATAGTAATAGTCGAGCCGATAGAAACGGGCTTTTTTAAGCTGTCCTTTTTGGGCGCGCCTTGGGTTCTTCGAGACTGGAAAGAGGAGGTAAAAAAACGAATGTACGCTATTATTGATAACGGGAATAAGCAATACAAGGTAGCTGAAGGCGATTTGGTTAAGCTTGAAAAACTTAACGCAAACGTTGGCGAAGAAGTATCTTTCAACGTGCTTATGGTATCCGACGAAAATGGTATCAAAACGGGTGCAGACGTTGCTAATGCGAAGGTAACCGCTACGGTCGTTAAGCAAGACAAGGCAAAGAAGATCATCGTCTTCAAGTATAAGCCTAAGAAGAACGAACGTAAAAAGCAAGGTCACAGACAACCCTTCACCGCAGTTAAAATCGAAAAAATCGTTCTTTAATCGACGAAAGGTTTTCTGCAATGCTTGCGAAATTCGCAAGACGTTAAAAATTTGAGAATAAGGAGAAATAAAAATGATTTTCATCAGTTTATTCGCTCATAAAAAAGGTACCGGTTCTTCCCACAACGGAAGAGACAGCGAAGCCAAAAGACTTGGCGTAAAACGCAGCGACGGTCAGTCTGTACTTGCGGGCAACATTCTCGTTCGTCAAAGAGGAACGAAAATTCACCCCGGTACGAACGTAGGTATCGGCAAAGACGATACGTTGTTCGCTTTGGTTGATGGCGTTGTCAGATACGAAAGAATGGGCAAAGACAAGAAAAAGGCAAGCGTTTACGAAGTTGCCGCTAACTAATTAAATGAATAAAAGCCTCGCTTCAAGCGAGGCTTTTTTATGCTCTAAATGAAATTTATCTCAACCAAGTCCGTTCGTTCCGCCCGTTCATAATCCATATAGAGTGGATTGATTCGTGGGGTTACCGTACCGTACGGAAAGAAACCTCAACATCGGGCGTGATTCGTTCTAATAAAGTATCTTTTTGCTTAGAATATTCGTCATATTCCTTTCTTTTAAGGGTTTCAACACAATCAAATACGTCGCAGTCCAAGGCTTTTGTTTTTTTAAATAATTGAAAAAGCTCTTTTTCTAATTTTTCTTCCGCGCTTTGTAGAATATTTTTAGGAACTTCAGGGCTTTTTTCAAGTTCTTCCATAGTATTGGCACGATTCTTGTCAAGCGCGGCGACCGTGGCTGTTACTTTGATCTCAAAACGAGGCTGGTTTTTATCCGCGAGAGAAAGTTTTGTTTTGGGGGAGTTTTGTCGAACGCTTAAAGTATGCTCTTCCCCTTCATTTCCAATTAAATATACGGCGAGCCGAAGCTTGCTTTTTACAAACGCAAGCGCGAGAGTTTCTTCTTTTGTGAGTTTTCCAACGAGAGAACCGTTTTTGAAAAGCGCGGTTTCACTAGCTGAAAAGACTTTTTCTTCATCTGCGCCGCTCTTTCCGCTTTGGCTGCCGTTTTTTTCTTGTGAAGAGTTAGACGAATTGTCCTGCGATGTGGTAGGGACAATGAAAAACTTTCGTTCGTCTCGTACCTGCCCGTTTGTTTTTCCCTTTTTTTGCTTAGATTGCTTGGTGTCTTCTTGCGGTTTTTCCGTTTTAATAACGGGCAAATATCCGCTTTTATGTTCGGAATAATAGCGCTGTGAAAATTCTCTAAGAGTGGTGGGCAAAACAGTTCCAACTTCTTTCGCGTGCGAAGAAAGCATTTTAACAATGGCGAGTCCGCTTAGGTTTTCTACGGGGTTTTTCGCATTCAAGAGCTCTTGCGCGCTTCCTTGGCAGGTAGCCAAAAGGCAGCTATCTGAAATATACTCGTTCCGTAAAAAGAACCCCAAAGACTCGAAGACGTTGCTTTGAACGGCGTTTTCACCAAGAATAATTAGCTGGCAAAACACGAGTTTTGGATACCAGCCCGTCTTTGCGTTAATTTTCTCAAAGGCGTTTGCAACAGTTTTGCTCTTGCTGACAATTTCGGTGTTTTGCTCGCCCTGCGCGTCGGGTTTAGGTAGAGCGATTTGCGACGTTACGATAAACTCGTCGTTCTCACGGTCGATGCCGACCGCGATAACCAGCGCGGTTTTTTGAATATCGATCAATCCAAAATCGTTAGTGAAAAAGGAAAATGCGAGCACGAGAAGAATTAAAAGATAATATCGAATGGAATTTTTAGCGCGCATAACCTACTCCTTGTTTTAATTTTTTTCCTTTTTGGCGGGGTTTACCGCCCTTTCTATTTCCTATCAATAAAAGCAGGCAAAATAAGGGGATCCCGACGGAAAAAGCAGGGAATATCCACCAAAGCCTATCGGTAAACAGTCCGTACAAAAAATTGTAATACTTATTGCAGTATAAAACGAATGCGAACAGTCCGCCGTTGATGACGATTGAAAGCACCATAGAAAACTTTTCCCCGAACACAGTTCTAAGACAAAACACGGAAAGCAGGATCGGCAAAAGTGTGGATAGCAGCAAAATTGCCGTCAGCAAATACACTAAAAGAAGATCTACCCGCCCCACTGTTTTAAGTGCTGAAAAGTACTGCGCTACTTTTGAAAACGCGTAATGCTGGCGTGGCGCGAGCGTGGTGTAAATTCCGTAAAACACGGCAAGAAATACAAACACAAAAAACGCCCCGAGCCAAAACGCCGCTGAGATTTTTTTGCCGTCCCCTTTTTGATAGTCCGAGCTTCCGAGAAAGGGTAAAAGAAGTAACGCATCTGAGAAATGCGCGGTTGTGTTTTTGACTGCGCTTACGATTTTACTTGCCGGAAACTCAAACCATGGCAGTAGAGCTTCGAAGTCGCTTTCGCCTGCCGACATAAAGATAATTCCAACAAAAGAAATTAAAAACAAGGGTAGGCAAAGATCCGCCATTCGAGAGAAGTGCCGTAAGCTTTTGACGCAGGCGAACGCGCTCAAAAAGAAAAAGGGAGTAAAGGTGAAACGCGAGGGCGCGGTGTCGTAAAATACCGCGTGGATAAATTTTTCTGCGTCGAGAAGAGGCAGCAGCGCGAAGAATAAATAATACACCGCGAGTAATGAACAAAACACCTTTAAAGCGATGCCGCCAAGTTTTTCTTCGATTAACTGAAAGATGCTTTTTCCTGTTTTTTCAGTGATAAAAAGCAACGCGAAAAGCCCGATGAATTGCAATAAAAACTGTAAAAATGCGGGCAGTAAAAGATCCCCTAAGGCGTTTTTTGCAAATAACGACGGAGTTTCAAGGAGTTTTGAAACGGGCAAAATAAAAGCGGTTAAAAAACATAACTGCCGAGTGTTTATCAAGGCAATATTTTTTGATTTGTCGGGGGCAGGTATGCGTTGAACGTGTTTCATGAACACCCTCCTTATTTGCGCCTAAAGCGAGTTTTGTTGTTTGAGCTTAAAAATATGGGACGGTTTTCAAGTCCGCTAAAACCGTATTTCAAAGTGGAGTCTTTTAAATCATCCATACAAAGCGGAGAAAAGGGAGAAAGTAAGGGTGCGCCGAATCCGTCCGCGCTTACAAGATAATACAAAAGGAAAGTGGATAAGATAACGATCCCAAATCCGCCTTCGCTGCCGGCTACGAGTAAGAAAACCCAACGTAATATACTGCCCGTTTCCACAAAATTCGGCACCGTGTAAAGACAAATCCCCGAAATTGCGACAACGATAATCGCGGGCGTAGATAAAATCCCGGCGTTAACTGCCGTTTCGCCGAGTACGAGCGCACCGACGACGGATAGCGACATGCCCACGTATTTAGGCATACGCGTACTCGCTTCCTTTAGGATTTCTAACAATAGTACAACCACAAAAATTTCCATACTGGGCGAAAGCGGCAAGCCCTGTACGCTGCCTGCAATCGTGAGTGTGAGCCCAAGCGGTAAGAGTTGTAGTTTAAAGAGCTGCGCAGTGACGTAAAAAGCGGGCAAAAGCAACGCGACGACAAGCGCGAAAAAACGCATCGTACGAAAAATCGTTGCCATAAACGGAGAGATGAAATAGTCTTCGCTTGTTTGTAAATCTTCCGTTAAAATAAAGGGCAACGTAAGCGCAATTGGGGAGCCGTCCACAAGTAAACCAACCCGCCCTTCTGCGAGTTTCGCGCAAAAAATATCCGGTTTTTCCGTTGTGCCGACCTGTTTAAAAATAGAGTGGGTTCTGGGCGCCAACAAGGTCGCAAGATAAGATGAATCCACAATACAATCAATATCTATTTTTTTAAGCTTAGATAAAATTTTCTTTTTGTTTTCCGCGTTACAAACACCGTCGAGATAACAAATCGCGACGTTTGTGTCGCTTTGTTTTCCCACCTTTTGTAATTCGAAACGCAAGTTGGGGGTTTTGAGCCTTTTTCTCACGAGCGACATATTTGTCTTAACGTCCTCGATAAACCCTTCTCTCGGCCCTTTGATCGCGACGTCAGTGGGTGGTTCGGTAACCGTTCGCGTGGGCAAAGCCTTGGCGCCGATCACCCAAGCGGTTGTTAGACCGTCCACCATAAGAACACTGTTTCCGTCAAGGACTTCTTTTACAAGAGTGTTAAAAGCGCTCTCTTCTTTTAATTCGGGGAACAAAAGCGCAGTTTTTATCTTGTGTTCAAGCACTTTCAAATCGTACCTGCCCCCGTCGTTTTTATTGAACTCGTACCTGCTATCGTCATTTTTGGCAATTTCGCAAACTTCTTCTTTTGTTACGGAAAGCGAGAGCCGATTAAGCGGCCTCGCGACGAGCTCTCCGAGTAGCTGTTTATTGACAATTCCATCCGCATAAACGATAGCGCAAGCAGTACCGTCTTTGGTGTGGAAAAAATAAGTTAAGACGTCTTCAGCGGGTAAGAGCTCTTTTAAAAGAGTGACGTTGTTTTGTAAATTTTTAGTAATCTTGGTATTCACGAGAGTAGTTTGGCTGATTTTTTTAAAAAGTATGTGCTGGGAAAGACAGATGAGCGCGAATCCGTTTGACTTTTTTTGCGTTGGTTGTTATACTTAAACTGATAAAAGGAGCGTGGCGATGGAAGTTTTGTTAAACGAATACGAAGTGGCGGAAGATATGCAGATAGACGGTTTAAAAATCGTTCAAGACACAAGGCTTTATAGATTTACTTCCGATTCCGTTTTACTTTCTAAATTTGCAAAAGCCCGCTCAAACGAGCGGGTGGCGGATTTTTGCGCGGGCAGCGGGATTGTTGCTTATCATTTTTATGCGCTCAATCGCCAGCGCGCGAAAACTTGTCAATTTTCCCTGTTTGAAATGCAAGAATCGCTTGCCAAGCTCTCTGAGAAAACAGCGCTTTTGAACGGTTTTGAAAATTTTGAAACGGTGAACTGTAAACTTCAAGAAATTTCTGAAAAATACCGCGAAAAATTTTCGCTCGTACTTTGCAATCCCCCTTACGAGCGCGGCGGGTTTGATAATGAGGAATACGCAAAGGCTGTTTGTCGAAAAGAAATTACGCTCAATTTAAGCGAAATCGCAAAAGCTGCGGCGTTCGCGTTAAAGTTTGGCGGACGAATAGACCTTGTCCATCGCGCCGATCGTCTTGCCGAAGTTTGTTACACCTTAAAGTCGGTGAATATCGAAGTGAAAAAGATTCAGTTCGTATCCGGTTCAAAAGACGCAAAGCCCTACCTTGTCCTCGTTGAAGGGGTTAAGGGCGGAAAACCTGCAACGGAAATTTTGCCAACAATCGTCAATCGAAAATAAAATTCGCGCCTAAAACGCAAACTAAAATACGCAAAAGGAGAAAAGCATGGTCTATTTAGTAGCCACTCCGATAGGAAATTTAAAAGATATTACCCTTCGCGCGCTTGAAACGCTTAAGGACGCGGACGTGATTTTTTGCGAGGATACTCGCCATACGCTTAAACTTTTAAATGCGTACGAAATAAAAAAACCGCTGTATTCTTGCCACAAATTCAATGAGTTGGAAGCGGCTGAACGCATCATTTCTTTGAGTAAAGAAGGGAAAAACGTGGCGGTCGTATCCGATGCAGGTACGCCGGTCGTTTCCGATCCCGGCAACGCGCTCTGTAAACGTTTGCGCGAGGCGGGCGAGAATTATACCTTGCTTCCCGGCGCGTGTGCGTTTGTTGCAGGGCTTGTCTTGTCGGCTTTAGATGCGGATAGGTTTGCTTTTATCGGATTCTTACCTGATAAAACAAGCGAAAAAAGATTGATTTTAGAGCGCTATAAAGAGGTGGATTTGACGCTTATTTTCCATTGCGCGCCGCAGGACGTTGATAAAAACGTGGCTACCATGTACGAGGTTTTCGGGGAAAGAAAGGCTTGCGCGGTACGAGAGATTACAAAAATCCACGAAGAAAGCCGTTCGTTTATGCTTTCGACAGGGTTAGACGGAGAGAAACGCGGCGAGTACGTGCTTGTCGTGGAAGGCGCAAAGCAAAAGGAGAATCCGCTCAACTCCCTTTCGGAGATAGAGCACATCCGCTATTATATGTCGCAAGGCTTAGACAAAAAGGAAGCGCTTAAAAAGGCAGCGAAAGACAGGGGCGTTTCTAAATCCGATTTGTATAAATTTTCTCTTGACTTATAAATAGTCCATTCGAGTGTAAGATAAGATGAAATAGGCGTACCATGTACGAGATGAAATAAAAAATGCGGCTACCATGTACGAGTTTAAGCTAGGTAAACATTGTTAAAAAACAACAGCGCAACCGTGTGAAAACACGGTGAAAACGCTTAAAAAATCGTTTACGTATAAAAAATTGCGTTGATAAATAAAATAATGGGAGGAAGAAAATGTATTTCGATTATTATTTTACTTTTTTTGGATTAATACTTTTATGCGCCTTATTTTCAGGCTGGGCGGCAAGTAAGGTCAAGAGAACGTACCGCGCTTACAATTCCGTGCCCTTGCGTTCTAATATGACAGGGTACGACACCGCGGTAAGACTTCTTCGCGCGAATGGAATTCAAGATATTTCCGTCAACCGCGTTCGCGGTGAACTTACCGATCACTACCATCCTACGAAAAAAGTGGTCAATCTTTCAGCGAGCACGTATGGGAACAACTCGGTTGGTGCGGTTGCAGTTGCCGCGCACGAAATCGGTCACGTTATGCAAAAGAAAAAGGGATATTTACCCTACAAATTGCGCAGCGCGCTCGTGGCGGTAACGAATATCGGATCAAGGCTTGCCATGCCTCTTGTGTTGCTTGGGCTTTTGTTGGATATGTTCGTGTATTACGGGCAAAACGTTTCACTTGGATACTACCTTGCTATGATCGGCGTAATTGGTTACGGGCTTTCGACTGTATTTATGCTCGTGACCTTGCCCGTTGAATTTAACGCAAGCAAGCGCGCGAAGAGAATGTTATTGCAAGAAGGAATTGTCACCGCGGAAGAAGCGGAAGGCGCGGAACAAGTCTTGAACGCTGCGGCGCTCACCTACGTCGCTTCGCTTGCAACTTCGCTTGTTTATTTCTTGCGTTTTGCCGTTTGGGTGTTTGCTATATTCGGCGGTCGTCGCCGTAGATAATGAGGATATATCCCATCGCGTATAAGAAAAGTCTTTTCAAACGTAAAAGGAGAATGCGGCAATGATAAAGCAAGATACCGTTAAATTTGAGAACAAGGGCGAAATTAAAATGATTGCGCACAGAGGTCTTTCGGGTTTAGAACGCGAAAACACCTGCCCTGCGTTTGTTGCGGCAGGTGTGAAGGGCTATTACGGCATTGAAACGGACGTACACGTAACAAAGGACGGGAAAATCATCGTATTCCATGACGATAGCTTAAAGCGTCTTACGGGGATTGATAAGGTTGTGGAAGAATGTGATTTTGGGTTTCTTCGTAAACTTAAACTTACGGACACGGACGGCGTTACCAGCCGCGCGGACTTATTCTTGCCCACGCTGGAAGAATATATTTGCATCTGTAAAAAGTACGGCAAAGTGGCGGTTTTGGAACTTAAAAACCCGATGGAAGAAAAATACGTCTTTGAAATTGCGGAAAAAATTTCGCAAATGGGCTGGTTTGAAAAGACTATTTTCATCTCGTTTGCGGGCGAAAATCTCGTGGCTCTTAAAAAGCGTTATCCGAATGCGACGGCGCAGTTCTTAACGGAAACAGCAAGCGACGAGGTCTTTAACTTCATGATTGAAAACGATCTCGACGCTGATCTTGGGGAAAATTGCGTCAGCAAGGAGTTCGTGGATAAACTCCACGCGGCAGGCAAAAAGGTCAACGTTTGGACGGTTGATTCGCTTAAAGAGGCTGAATTTTTAAAAGCGTGTGGGGTTGATTTTATCACAACGAATATTTTAGAATAAGGCGAAATGATAAAAAGCGGTCGAATACCTTTTTAGGAGTTCCTTTTTTTTCTTTAATTTGATAAACGACAGGGGCAGGTATGCGTTGAATGCATACCTGCTCTATTCCTTTTGTGTGTTGAATAGCCTTGTAATATAGCAGTTTAATAAAACTTTCACAAGTTGCTTATACTGAAACCGTGAACAATAATATAGAGAAAAAAACACAAAATAAAGAGTTTATAAAAGGCGCGGTGTGGATTGCTTCAGGGGCGTTTATTTCCAAGCTAATCGGCGCGCTCTACCGCATTCCGCTGACAAATTTAATCGGCGGGCACGGAATAGGACTTTATCAAATGATATACCCGTTTTACTGCCTTTTATTGACGGTTTCAGCAACGGGGATACCCTCGTCCATTTCCGCAATCACGGCAAAAGAAGTGAGCAAAGGTAAGGCGGGACGAAGAGTGCTCGGTTCGGCGTTGAAAGTGTTTATCACAATAGGCGCGCTTGGTTCGGCGTTGATGATAATCCTTGCAAGACCGCTTGCGAGCGCGCAGGGCGAAACCGCGCTAATCGGGGGGTATATAACTCTTGCGCCGTCCGTATTACTCGTTTCGATAATCTCGGTATTTCGAGGCTGGTTTCAAGGCAATAGCAATATGCGCCCCACCGCAATTAGCGAGATATTAGAACAGCTTGTAAAAGTGGCGTTTGGTCTATTATTCGCATACCTGTATAGGGGGGACGTGGAAAAATCCGTCAAAGCGTTGCTGTTTGCCGTGACCATATCCGAAGTATTTGCGCTTTTCTATATGTTAATACAGTATAAACGCACACCTGCCCCCATGCTTTTTCAAAAAGATAGGGAGACAGTCGGCGCAAGGCGCATTTTAAAGACAAGCGCGTTCGTCACGCTCGCATCCGCCATGCTCCCCCTTTCGAATATGATAGAAAGTATATTTTTAGTGCGATTAATGAGCGCTTATACCGATCGTGCGGTGGGGCTTTACGGACTATACGCGGGGGGCGCGGTGACCATTATCAACCTGCCCGTTTCTCTTTGCTACGGCGTCGTTGCAACGACGATCCCAACGCTTGCAAAAGCGGAAAATACAAAGCGCAGGAAAAAGTTGCTCTATTCCCTTTTGATAACCTTGCTTGTAAGTGTGCCTTGCGCAATAGGGCTGTACTTGTTTGCGCCGATGGTCGTAAAAATTATTTACCGTTCTATTTCGGCGGGAGAACAACAAACGCTGATCTCTTTGATAAAAGGCTTTTCGGTAAGCGCGGTTACCCTTTCCTGCCTGCAAACGCTGTCGGGCTGTTTAACGGCTCAGGGAAAGCCAAAACTCAGCGCGGTAAACACGGCGATCGGGGTAGCCGTTAAGCTTGGTTTGGATTTTTTACTTGTATCAAAATCGGAATATTCTATTTTTGGCGCGGTAATCGCGGCGAACGTATGTTACGCGCTCGTGTTTGTGCTTAACCTAATCGTCAATTTATCTCTAACAAGAAAAAGGAAATCGAGTAAGAAGGTTTAATTTTTATGTTTTTTCGTGCGTTTTTTCGTATTTTAAATATTTAAAAATAAATATTTAACGCAACTTTTACTTTTCTGTTGACTGTTTTGTATTTTTTTGATACAATAAATAGACTTAAAGGTTAGGAGAGTGTATTTATGGAAAATACAAACACGAAAAAAGGGGGATTTGCGAGCGGTATCGGTTTCGTTTTAGCGGCGGCTGGCTCGGCAATCGGACTTGGAAATTTATGGGCATTTCCGTATAAGACGGCTGAAAACGGCGGCGCGGCTTTCGTATTTTTATACGTTTTATGCGTACTATTTATCGGCGCTGTGACTATGATTTGTGAGATTTTTCTTGGCAGACGCGCGCAGGCAAACCCAGTTACCGCGTACAAGAAAATCAATAAAAATCTCGGTTGGATCGGGTTAATTGCGATCGCAGTACCGACGATTATCGTTTGCTATTATTCGGTGCTTGGCGGATATACCGTAAAGTTTGCGGCAAATTCTTTTTGGGGCAATACGGGTAATTTATCCGCTTTCGCAGGGAGCGAATGGCAGGTAATTTTATTCACGCTAATCTTTGTCGTCCTTGCGCTCGTCGTCGTTATGGCGGGGGTAAAAGACGGTATTGAAAAGGCGTCGAAAGTACTGATGCCCGCGCTGTTTGTTTTGCTTGTTGCCGTCGTTATCTTCGTTCTTTGCCTTGGCGAAGGAGTAAAGGAAGGTTTGCTGTATTATCTCGTACCTGATTTTTCCGAAATCACGTTCAGCTCGGTGCTTGCGGCAATGGGACAAGCCTTTTACTCGCTGTCGCTTGGTATGGGCGCAATGATCGTGTACGGCTCATATACGGATAAGAAAATCAATATCGTCAAATCCACGGGTATGATTTGTGTTTTCGATACAATGGTTGCGCTCTTGGCTGGGCTTGCGATCTTCCCTGCCGTATTCCACTTCAGCGCAATGGAAGGCATTGATACGAGCAGCTTGAATTTGAACGGGATTATGTTAATGTTTGAAACGTTGCCCAAGGTATTTGAAAGCATCGGGGCAATCGGTAAGATCATTGAATTTTTCTTCTTTGCAATGGTCGTGATTGCGGCGGTTTCTTCAGTTATTTCGATTATGGAAGTGGCGAGTCAGTTCGTAATCCAAAAATTCAAAATTTCCCGTAAAATCGCGACTGCGATCATTGCCGGAGTAACCTTTTGCGTTTCCATTCCCGTCGGAATTTCGCTTGGTTATTTAATGAACGGTGTGGATAAAATGACCATTTTCGGGCTGGACTGGCTGTCCTTCTTGGATACTGTAACAAACACCGTACTGATGCCCGTTTGCGCGCTTTTGTCTTGCGTTGCAGTCGGTTGGTTTATCGGCTCGAAAAAGTCTATTGAAGAGATGAAAGCGGAAGGAAATAGCTTTGGAAAATTAGAAGGCTTTGTCCGCGTAATGATGAAATTCATCGCGCCTGCGCTGATCGCGCTCATAGAAATTTTTGGCTTGATTGATTTGATTTTCCCCGGCGGAACGTTCAGCTTGAACGGGCTTGGTATCGTGCTGGTTTCCTACGCCGTACTCGGCGTCATGGTTGCCCTTTACTCCTTCTTTTTACGCAATAAAGATACGGGCGACAATTCCGACGAGAATGCTTAAAATTTTATAAAATGTACGAAAAAAATCAACGATTTTAAAGATAGGAGAATGAGAAATGATAACGGTAGTAGGGCTTGGAAATGAAAAAGGCGATTTAACGGAACGCGGAAAAACAGCGATTTTGACCGCCGTGCAAAATGGGGATAAAATTGCCGTGAGAACGGGAAAAACGCGTTCGTATGAAAGCGTACTCGCGCTCGGCGTGGAGCATACCTGCCTTGACTGCGTTTACGAAAAAAGCCGTTCTTTTAAAACGTTGAACGACAATCTTGCAAAAGCGGTGCTTGCGCTCGGCGAAAACACCGTATATCTCGTGGACGGCTCGGCGTCGGAAGATAATTCCGTCAAGGCGCTCGTTCGCAAAACGCGCGAAAAATTGCAAATTATCGGCGGGGTATCTAAAACTACGGCGATTGCCGAAAAGGCGAATTTTAAAAGCTGTTCCTACACTGCGGTATCCGCGTATGAAATTTTTGAAAAAGCCAAGGGCGGATTAAGCCTGCCCCTGCTCGTTTACGACCTTGACGATCAAGCGCTCGCAAGCGACGTGAAACTGTTGCTTGGCGAACTTTTCGGCGACGAGATAAAAGGCAAGTACGTAATCGGAAATACTGCAAAGGTCATAGGCATGTACGAGTTGGACAGACAAAGAGCTTACGATTATTCTTCCGCATTCGCAATCGACGAAGTGGATTTGCTCGACAAAAAACGGTTCCGTTTAGAAGATTTAATCGAGATTGTGGAAAGACTCCGCGCTCCCGACGGTTGTCCTTGGGATAAAGTCCAAACCCCTGAAAGTATTAAAATGAGCGCGATAGAAGAGGCGTACGAGCTCGTGGACGCGATTGATTCGGGGGACTATGAAAAGGTTCTCGAAGAAACGGGCGACGTAATTCTTCAAGCTGTTTTTCAAGCGGTAATGCGTCAAGAACGCGGTGAATTTACAATGACCGACGCGCTCACGAATTTATGTGAAAAGCTCATATTCAGACACTCCCACGTCTTTGGTAAAGACAAAGCAAAAGACGAACAGTCCGCGCTTAGCGTGTGGGAAAAGAATAAAATGCAGGAAAAACATCAAATGACGTATGCGGACTCCGTCAACGACGTGCCCAAAGCTTTCCCTGCCGCGCTTCGAGCCCAAAAAATCGGCAAACGCGCTGCAAAAGCAGGGCTGGACTTTGATTCGGTGGCAAGCGCAGTCGAGGCGTTGAAAGGGGAGATACAAGAATTTTTAACGGCGTATGAAAATGGCGATAAGCAAAACGTTGAAAAGGAACTCGGCGACGTACTTTTTTCGGCTGTGAACGTTGGAAGAAAAGCCGATTGCGATACCGAAAAAGCGCTCAAAGAAAGCGCGGAACGCTTTGCAAAACGGTTTACAATCGCGGAACGCCTTGCTCTTTCAGACGGAAAAACGGTTACCGAGCTTTCCGCGGAAGAATGGGATAAATATTATCGCGCCGCAAAGGCAGAAATCAACGAGGCGGACAATGCTTAAACAAATAAAAATCGGTCGGGTTACCACCCGCAATAACGTATTTTTAGCGCCGTTGGCGGGTTATACGAATTATCCGTTTCGCAAAATTTGCGCGGATTTTGGCGCAGGACTGTGCTTCACGGAAATGGTCAGCGCCAAAGGCTTAAAATACGGCAGTGAAAACACGAAAGAATTGCTTTACACCCACGCGGACGAGGGCTTGACCGCGGTGCAAATTTTTGGCAGCGATCCTCAAATTATGCGTATGGCGTGCGAGAGCGAAGACCTTGCGCCTTTCCCGATTGTCGATATCAATATGGGTTGTCCCGTGCCTAAAATTTATAAAAACGGCGAAGGCAGCGCCCTTTTGGAGAACCCGAAATTAGCCGAAAAAATCGTCCAAGAATGTGTAAAAAGCGGAAAAGAAATCACCGTTAAATTCCGTGTAGGAATCAACGATGATTATATTATTACGGAAGAATTTGCAAATCGAATGGCGGGGGCAGGTGCGAGCCTTTTGACTATCCACGGCAGGACTAAGGAAAAAATTTACGCAGGCGACGTCAATTTTAAAGAAATTGAAAAGGCAAAAAAAGCGGTGGATATTCCCGTGATTGCGAACGGCGGCGTATTTTCGCTTGAAGACGGAAAGAAACTTATGCAAGAAACGGGTGCGGACGGGATTATGATCGCGCGCGCTGCTCTTTTCAATCCACAAATCTTTTGTTCGTTTTCAGGCGTAAACGAGGGCGGCAGGTACGAGATGTTTGAAAAACAACTGACCATGACGCGAGAATTATTCGGGGAACGGTTTACCACCGTATTTATGCGAAAAATGGCGGCGTTTTACGTAAAAGGTATGCGCGGTGCGGCAGTCTTTAAGGACAGACTTTTTAAATCGGAAAACCCCGACGAAGTTTTAGAAATCGCAAGGCAAATTTGGACGGAAACTACGCCTGAAAAGTAACCTTAAAATAGAAACTTTAAAAAACAATAAAACCCGTCGTGACGGTTTATCCGTCACGGCGGGTTTATAGCTTTCAATTTATTTTATAAATCTTCGGCTTTAGGTTCAAAGCAAGGAATGGGCTTGAGCTTAAATTCGTTTAAAACGTGCAAGCGGTCGATTCTTGCTTTTTTGGCTTCGTCTGTACAAACGCCCGTGCGGATATACCTATCGAGCATGGCGTAGGTAAAGCCCAAGTTATCTTCGTCCGTTTTCGAGCAAAGCCCGTCTGCAGGCGTTTTATCCACAAGATTTTCAGGCAAGCCTAAATATTTACCGATCGCCTTGACTTCTTGTACGGTGAGTTTTCCAAGCGGACTAAAATCCCCTGCAGCGTCGCCGTAGCGAGTAGAATAGCCCACGTAGTCCTCGGAATAATTGCAGGTATTCGCGACTCTGCCGTTATGCGACTGCGAAACGGCGTAAAGGGTGGACATTCTAATTCTCGGCGGAAGATTGATTTTCGTTTGCGTAGTAGGGACAACGCCTGCTGTTTCGAGCGAGCGCAAAACGCCGTCCACGCTTTCTTTGATATTACAAACGTAATATTGAATACCGAGGAATTCAACAAGTTGCATAGAATCCGCGATATCCGATTGTTCGCCGTTGGGCATTAAAACACCGATAACCCTATCTTTTCCAAGCGCGTCCACGCAAAGCGCGGTGACGATGCTTGAATCCTTGCCGCCCGAAACGCCGATTACGGCGTTACAGCCCTTGCCGTTTGCTTCAAACCAGCGTTGAATCCAGTTCACGACGTCTTTCGTTATTTTTTCTACATTCACAGCAATAACTCCTTTTAAGGTTAGTGGTTAAAACGGCGCAGGAGCTCGTCCCACGCCGTTAAAATACAATGTTAAGCCTTGTTAGCCGAGCCGAGAACGTTGACAATCTTATGTTTAACGAGCTCTTTCATCATCGCTCTTGCGTCGCCAAGGTATTGACGGGGGTCGAAGTGCGAAGGGAATTCGTTAAAGTGTTGTCTAATTGCAGCCGTGAATGCTACGCGAAGGTCGGAGTCGATATTGATTTTACAAACCGCCATTTGCGCTGCTTTTCTAAGCTCGGATTCAGGAATACCGATCGCGTTAGGCATAGAACCGCCGAACTTATTAACGATTGCAACTTTATCTTGGGGAACGGACGAAGCGCCGTGCAATACGATGGGGAAGCCGGGAAGTCTCTTGCCGATTTCTTCCAAGATATCCAAACGGAGCTTGGGATCTTGACCGGGCTTGAATTTAAATGCGCCGTGGCTCGTACCGATTGCGATTGCAAGCGAGTCGATACCCGTTCTTTGCGTAAATTCTTCCACTTCGTCAGGGGAAGTGAATTGCGCGTCAGCCGCGTCAACGTTAACGTCGTCTTCAATACCTGCGAGCTTACCGAGCTCAGCTTCAACAACTACGCCGTGCGCGTGAGCGTACTCAACTACTTTTTTCGTGATTTCGATATTTTCTTCCCAAGGATGCGAAGAAGCGTCGATCATAACGGAAGTGAAACCGCTGTCGATAGAAGCTTTGCAAATTTCGAAATCAGCGCCGTGGTCAAGGTGCATAGCAACGGGGATATCCGTCGTTTCAACAGCAGCTTGAACAAGGTGACGAAGATATACGGGGTTAGCATACTTTCTTGCGCCTGCAGATACCTGTAAGATTACAGGCGATTTTTCTTCGTTTGCAGCCTCAACGATTGCTTGAATCATTTCCATATTGTTTACGTTAAAAGCGCCGATTGCATATTTGCCTTCATAAGCCTTTTTAAACATTTCGGTAGTAGTAACCAAGGGCATAATATAAATCCTCCAAAATTTCCTTTCTTTTCGTTCTTTGTTTAATTTATAGAGAATATTTCTCGTAAACCGCAATATCTCTACGCATAGCATTATACCTTATTTTCCCTTAAAAAGCAAACGATTAAGCCGCGTTTTTTAAAAAAATCTACTCACCGAAGTTAAATCCGCGCAATAGGTCGTATTACAATGCGGTAACGGATGAGATTTTCACTCTACATAAATAAATAATACGCGCGTTCGCGCGCACGAGCACGCACGCGCGCGGAAGGAAAAAATTAAGCCGTAAATCTTTCAAAACAAATTGTTAAAAACGCGACTTTTTCAGGATTTTTTCTTTGAAAACAAGTAAGCAAATCAAGAAAAGTCCTTTTAAATCAAGGGAAAGAGCAAAAAGGAAGAATAAAAATAAAAAA
>JAFVRE010000029.1 GCA_017504465.1 Clostridia bacterium
ATGTCAAACATAGGTATTACGTTTGACATAGTACACAGGAGAATATAATGGTTGATTTAGGTGATTGGAACATTCCGCTTGCGCCTTTGTTCGAAAATGACAAATACAAAGAAATTCGCCGATTTCTTATCGACGAATATAGGAATCGAATAATTTATCCTGATATGCGGGATTTATACAACTGTTTTCGTTTTACTTCATTCAAGGACTTGCGCGTAGTGCTTTTGGGACAAGACCCCTATCATAACGTAGGACAAGCGCACGGACTTTGTTTTTCTGTACAAGACGGAATCCCTTTTCCGCCTTCTTTGGTTAATATTTTTAAGGAATTAAAAAGCGACTTAGGTTTTGACGTGCCAAAATCGGGAAACTTGACGAAATGGGCAAACGAAGGCGTATTATTGATGAATACTTCACTTACCGTTCGTGAGCACCAAGCAAACTCTCACGCAAAATGCGGTTGGTCATGGTTTACGGATAACGTTATAAAAATTATATCCGAACAAAAAGAAAACGTCGTATTTATTCTTTGGGGCGGCAACGCAAGAAGTAAAAAGCCTTTAATTGATGCTAAAAAGCATTTTATCATTGAAAGCGCACACCCTTCTCCGCTTTCTGCCTACAACGGTTTTTTAGGCAGTAAACCTTTTTCTCGCACGAACGAGTATTTGGAGTCCAAGGGTTTAGCGCCTATTGATTGGAATTTAGTAAAATAATATTTATCAGCAAACCACCCTCATTCCATGTGGAGCGAGGGTGGCTTTATCTTGTTCACATTTTATGCATCAAAAATATAAAAATAGAGAATATTTTCTTCAAAATCAAATAAAGCAAATTCCCAATTCATAGGTCCAGTGCTTTTGAAAAACCAATATCCGTTTTCAACTTGCGGAATAACTTTCTCCTCAGTTTCTGGATGCTCAAAAACGCCATCCCATTCGTAAAAATAATGATATGCATCACCTTCTAAAGGCAACAACTTCCATTCAGAACTAAAGTTCTCCTCAAATCCGTCACCACAGGAAAGTTTAACAAACGTTTCGCCGTCGCCGTGAAATTCTCCATGATTATCCCATTCTTCCAAAACCGTAGCATCATTAAAAGATAATTTTAAATGCTCTTCTGCTACTTTTTTCAAACTTTTTTCGTTTCCAAGCAAACGACAACTACACAATACCACAGATAAACAAGTTATCATCAAAATAACATTAATTATCCTTTTCATTATTTATTCTCCTTTGTATAGTGATTCACTTAAAACACGCCATTTTTTCTTATTATTTCATAAGTTTTTGTAAAATTAGTTTCAGGGCATATTTACAATGCTCATAAGTAAGACCGCCTTGGAAATAAGCAGTATAAGGCGGCTTTACGGGAGCGTCTGCGGAAAGCTCAATCGACGCGCCTTCCACGAAACAGCCTGCCGCCATTATTACCTTGCTATCATATCCGGGCATATCCCAAGGCTCTAAAGTAACAAATCCGTCAACGGGCGAAGCTTCCTACACCGATTGAATAAACGCACAAAGTTGCTCGGCAGTATCAAAGCGAATTGCTCGCGTAATATCAGCAGGCGTTTTATCGAGCTTAGGGAAATTCTCATAACCAAGCTTTTCCATGCATTTTCCTATTAAAAAACTGCCTTTTATCGCCTGATTTACCGTATGCGGAGCCATAAACAAACCCTGATAAAAAAGCCTATATCCATACGCATAAGAACCAACTTCGTTGCCAATAGAAGGCGCGGTCAATCTTCTACCGATAAGGTCAATATATTTGCTCCCGCCAACGATATATCCACCCGTAGGCGCTAATCCGCCACCTGGATTTTTAATAAGCGAACCAACAACTACGTCTGCGCCAACCTCGGACGGTTCTTTTTTTTCAACGAACTCTCCATAACAATTATCTACGAAAATGCAGCCATCAAAGCCTTGCGCGCGTACGAATTTGCAAACTTCGCCTATTTCTTCTACCGTGAATGCGTCACGGAGCTCATACCCGCGCGAACGCTGAATATAAATCATTTTAAGCTTTGTCCCGAGCCTTTGCATTTCCTTTGAAATCGCGGGAAAATCAAACTTTTCGCGTTCGTTCAAAGCAACACAATCAAAGGTTACGCCAAAATCTTTAAGGGAACCGTTGCCTTCACCGAAAATTACGCCACGAATGGTGTCGTACGGCATTCCTGAAACGGCTAAAACAGCGTCATTGGGACGCAAAACCCCAAAAAGTGCAATGGATAACGCGTGCGTACCGCTAAGGATTGCGGGAGATACTATACCTTCTTCCGCACCAAATACTTCAGCAAAGACCTCGCCTAACAAGTATCTACCTTCGTCGCCGTAGCCATAGCCTGTCGTTGGATTAAAATGCCGAAGGGCAAGCGATTTATTTTTAAATGCCTTTAATACCTTTTCTTGATTATATTCACTAATTTCGTCCGCTATATTAAATTGAGTGGTCAATTGATTTTCGCAATCTTTTATAAACGTTTGTATTTCCATTTCTCTTCCTTATTTTTGATCAATTATTTAAAAGCGAAAGCACAGTTTCAACGGTTGCATTTTCAGGCGAAAGTACGTGATGATTTTGTGCACGCTTAAAAAAGGTGATTTGACGTTTTGCGTAATTTCTTGTATTTTTCTTAATAAGTTCTTTGATTTCTTCTTCCGAACAGCCGTTTTGTAAGCCTTCAGCGACTTCTTTATAGCCGATTCCCTGCATGCATTGACAATCCGAACAAACACCGCTATTCGTCAATTCTTCGACTTCTTCTTTTAAGCCTTGCTCGAACATTATATCCACTCGTTTCTCAATCCGAGCGTACAATTCTTCTCTCGGATAATCTATAGAAACGCAAATAAAATCAAATCTGGGAATAGGCGCGTCTTGTTGTTGAGATTTTTTCTTTCCCGTTATCTCAAAAATTTCCAACGCTCTGATTACTCGTTTTGTGTCGTTCGGATGTAGTTTTTCCGCACTTTCCGCATCGACGTTTTTTAAAAGCTCGTGCAAATATTCACAGCCCTTTTCTTCTAATATCTTTTCATAACGAAGCCGAACTTCTTCATTCGCGCCAACATTTCCAAATTGGCTTTTATAAAGCAAAGAATTGATATAAAAACCCGTACCGCCGCAAATGATAGGAGTTTTTCCCGCATCTAATAAGCTTTCAACAATGGGTAATGCAAGTTTTTCATAGTCGCTCACTGAAAAATTGTCAAGCGGAGACGCTACGTCGATTAAATGGTGTTTAATGCCTTGCATTTCATCAATTGACGGTTTTGCCGTGCCGATATTTAATCCACGATAAACAAGCAAGGAATCAGCGGAAACAATTTCCGTATTCAGTTTTTTTGCGCACTCAACGGCAAGCGCAGTTTTGCCCGAAGCCGTTGCGCCGCATACCACAAGCACTTTCGGCATTATACAATCCTCTTAAACATTTTTTCAAGTTCGGTTTTCGTCATTTTTACCACGACGGGACGGCCATGCGGGCATTTTAAGCCCATATCTCCATCCATGAGTTCAAAAAGCTTGTTTATCTCGTCTTTACTAAGATCCATACCACCTTTTACAGCTGCTTTGCAAGCAGACGTGGCAAGTTTATCCTTAAGCAAATCTTCAAGCTTAATTGAGCGATAACCGCTTACGTCGCTTAAAATATCGTTAAAGAATACCGATAAGTCAATATATTGCAAATCAATAGGCACGGAAGTGACTCTAAAAGACGTATTACCAAATTCTTCAATATCAAACCCTATTTCCTGCAAATACAGCAAATTATCACGAATAAACGCGCTTTCAAAAGCGTTCAAATTGAGTTCAAAAGGCACGAGCATAGGTTGACGAACAACGTTGCGCTCTTTCATTTGTTCCTTTAATTTGTTAAAAATCAAACGCTCGTGAGCGGCGTGTTGATCAATTATATAGACCGCATCACGCAACTCAAATAAAAGATAGGTATTAAATAACTTTCCGGCAAAACGGCAATTATTAACGTCTATTCTATTTTGTTTTGCGGTGTTTTCCATTTCCGCTAAATATTTTTTATTTTCGGCAAAATAATCAATCTCGCCCGTCGTCTCGCTATTCTTTTTAGATGTGTTTACCGATAAAACATTTTTCTCAAAATATAATTCCGGATAAGATTTTAAGAATTCTTCCACGTCACTGTCTTGAGCTTTTGGCTTTTTCTTATTTTTCATCTCGGACATTGAAACCATTTCGCCTTTAAACGGCTCAAAAGTTCTCTGCGCCTTAACCCTTTCTTCGTCTTCACTTAAATCAAACGGCAATTCGCGAATTTCACTTTTTTTAAAGCGCGGAGCGTTTTCTAAAATTTCCTTCTTCGCTTCTTCGTAAGACATTGCCAACGTCGAAGACGTATTCTTTTCTCCGCTAAAATTATTAGAGAAAACGTCTTCGTCGTAAAGATTATTTTCTTTCTTTTCTTGGGGTTTGCTTGCAAATTTCTCATTAAATTTATCAATCGAGCGCAAAAGCTTTTCGTCTTGCGTTTCCACTTTTTGCCCGGCCGCACCAGTCTCAAAAGCCGACTTTGAATCCAAATCGGTAATTGTTTCATCTGTTTTCGGTAAAGAAACTGTATAATCCAAAGCCTTGGAATTTCCGTCCAAAACCGCGGAAATAACGTTATAGATATTCCCGAAAATAATATTATTATCAGCAAAACGAACGTCTGCCTTGTTCGGATGTACGTTCACGTCAACAATTTCGCTCGGAACAGTCACGTAAAGCACGTAAAAAGGATATTGACGCTTCATTAAATATGCCGAATAGGCTTTTGTGATTGCCATTGAAATGGTATTGTTCACGATATATCTTCCATTTAAAAACAAGCTTTGATAGGTCTTGTTAGGCTTGGAAAAGTTTTGATTGCCGATAAAACCCTCTATTTTGATTCCGTGCCTATCCGCGTGGATTTGATAGCAGTTCGAGAGAATTGACGGACCGTAAACGTTTACGATTGCTTCTTCTCTGCCTCCGCCGAACGACTGTAAAATTTTCTTCCCGTTTGCATAATAAGTGAACGCTATCTCGGGGCGATTAAGTATAAACCTTGAAACGAAATTCGTAATATCCGTTTCCTCACCCTTATCCGTTTTTAAAAATCCAAACCGAACGGGCGTATTAAAGAATAAATCTTCTACGCGTACTTCTGTTCCTTTATCTCCCGTGACTTCTAAAATATTTCCAAGCTCTCCGCCAAATGACGTCAAAGAATAACATTTCCCGTTTTCTATGCGGGAAGTAATCGTCATTTTCGATACCGAGGCAATGGAAGCAATCGCCTCCCCTCTAAACCCGAGCGTCATTATCTTTTCCAAATCATTAGCGTTTGAAATTTTACTCGTTGCGTGCGGAAGGAACGCCGAATGCATATCTTCGTACGCAATTCCGCAACCGTTATCGATTACTTTGATTAAGTGTTTTCCGCCGTCTTCTATATAAATTTGAATTTCCGTAGCCCCCGCGTCAATTGCATTTTCAACGAGCTCCTTTACAACCGAGTACGGTCTATCAACGACCTCGCCCGCAGCAATACGATTATAGACGTTGGCAGGTAAAATATTAATTTTTGCCATCTTATTTCTCCGTCACTAATTTTTCTTTTAAATCGTTAAGCAAAAGCAACGCTTGCATAGGTGATAACGTATTCACGTCAGTAGCAATTAAAATTTCTTCGACCTCGGAAACCTGCTTCTCTTCCTGTAAATCTTCTTCAATCTCTACAAATTCTTGCAAATTATTCTTGGAAAGTCCTTTTTTTTCAAGATTCTTTAAAATGGTTTTCGCACGGACGGTAACTTCTTTGGGAACACCCGCAAGCGAAGCAACTTCTATACCAAAGCTTCGATTTGCTCCGCCCCGAACAATTTTTCGTAAGAATACTACGCTTCCGGCAACTTCTTTTACGGTAATCTTGTAATTTTTTACGCCCTTCATGCTCTTTTCGAGCTCCGTCAATTCATGATAATGCGTTGCAAATAAAGTCTTCGCTTTGGTCCTTTCCGCTAAAAATTCTACAACAGACCACGCAATCGACAAACCGTCATAGGTACTCGTACCCCTGCCAACTTCGTCCAAAATAAGCAAGCTGTCTTTTGTTGCGTGACGCAAAATCGTTGCCACTTCCGTCATTTCAACCATAAACGTACTTTGATCAAAAATGAGATTATCACTCGCCCCAACGCGCGTAAAAATCCTATCGGTCAAAGGGATTTCAGCAGATTTTGCAGGGACAAAACTACCCAAATGCGCCATTAAAACAATGAGCGCAACTTGACGCATATACGTGCTTTTACCCGCCATATTCGGGCCCGTAATTATCGCTATAGCGCTTTCATCATTATCAAGATAGGCATCGTTTGGAACAAATCTTTCTTTCGATAACGCTTCAACGACGGGATGCCTGCCTTCTCTAATTGACAATTCTCCCCCCGAGGGCAAAATTTGCGCTCTTACGTACTTTCTTTCTTTTGCAACAGTCGCAAACGAAACCAAGCAATCCAGCAAAGCAAACGCCGAAGCAATTTGCTTAAACGCGTCTATATGCTCGTGTAAAACATCTAAAAGACTTGCGTAAATTTGGGCTTCTAGCTGTTTCGCTTTTTCCTCGCTCGTCAAGATTTTTTCTTCCAAAATCTTTAATTCTTCGGTAATAAATCTTTCACCCGTCGTAAGTGTTTGTTTGCGGATATATTCCGGCGGAGTTTTATCTTTAAAGGAATTTGAAACTTCTATATAATATCCAAACACACGGTTAAAACCAACTTTCAAAGTTTTAATACCCGTACGTTCTCTTTCCCTAATTTCAAGCTCGTCTAATATTCCCTTTGCGTTCTTTTTAATAGCTCGAAACTCGTCCAACTGTGCGTTAAAGCCCGTTCGAATATACCCACCGTCCTTCATGAGCGCAGGTGCGTCTTCGGAAATAGCATTCGTCAAAAGATCCGCCAATGATTTTAATTCGATTAAATTTTTATCAATATCTTTAATGACAAGCGACGAAAATCCAGACATTTTAAATTTTAAAGCGGGAATTACAAGCAAAGACCTTGCAAGTACCAAACAATCGCGTGGCGTAAAATTTCCGTTCGCAATTTTACCCGACAAACGTTCTACGTCAGCTACGTCTTTCAAACTATCCGCAATCCCCATTCTTGCAACCGAAGAGTTGACAAGCTCTTCAACGCCATCTTGGCGATAGTTTATTTCTTGGATATTCTTCAACGGCGATAAAATCATCTGCGTTAAAAGTCTTCCTCCCATACCCGTAGAAGTCTTATCCAAAAGCCATAAAAGCGAGCCGTATTTCTTATTCTCCGCATTATTTCGCAAAAGTTCTAAATTGCGCACGGCAATACTGTCCAAAACCATAAAGTCCGAACTATTAACAACTTTAATAGAATTGATATTGCTTACAACCGATTTTTGCGTTTCTTTTAAGTATTCAACAAGCGCGCCCGCCGCAACGATACAGTTATCCTTACCCGACAAACCGTAACCAGAAAGCGAAAGCGTATTAAATTGCTTTAAAAGATTACTCTCCGCGTGCTTTACGTTAAAAGCCCAAGGTACGTAACAAGAAAAATGCGGCAACAACCCGTGACGAACTTCTTTGTAATTTTTTGACGCAAACAACATCTCTTCGTTACAAATAATTTCAGCAACGGATAATTTCATTAAATTCCCTATACAACTTTCAACCGATAACTCGCCGCGGTATTCTTCAACAAAAAATTCACCCGTAGTAATATCCGCCCACGAAAGCGCAACGCAATCTTCTTCCTTGTAAACGCAGGCAAGATAATTGTTTTGCTTCTCGTTAAGCATACTTTCATCCGTTACCGTACCAGCGGATACAATTCTAATAACGTCGCGTTCGACAAGCGTTTTCCCGGGTTTAGGCTCCGTGAGCTGTTCGCAAATAGCCACCCTTTCGCCAAGCTCTACAAGTTTTGCAATATATCCTTCCGCCGCATGATAAGGGATACCGCACATTGCGGCGCGTTCATTTAGTCCGCAATCCCTGCCCGTCAACGTCAAGTCGAGCATTTTGGAAACTTTAACAGCGTCATCAAAAAACATTTCATAGAAATCACCTAAGCGATATAAAAGGATAGTGTCCTTGTACTGCTCTTTCGTTTCCGCGTAATGTTTCATCATATTCGAAAGCTTCGGCTTAATATCTTCCGTAAGTTTTTCTATCATAATTACCTACCTAAATTGTTTATCTTTTCTTTTCAGTCGTTAACGTTTGAAAAATAATCGTCTAAAACGTGATCTCTATCGTTTCCTACTCTAATCGAAAGGCTTTGCATATCCGCCTGCGTCAAAAGGCCATATTCATAAGTCTCGAACAAGCTAAAACTTCTATCCGCGTAAAAAACGGTAATATACTGCGCAAAATTCGGAAACGTGACGCCATCAATTTCAAAAAAGTCGGGATAGGGATATCCATTCGGATACGGTGGAATTTGCTCTATACTATCTTCGTATGGCGGAAGCGTGACTTCATAAAAATACCCACAACCAACCATCGCTACAATCGCACCGCTTTCGTATTCTCCGTAATAGTTGTAAACGTTTATTATGCACTCATGGTCGGAATGAGTAGAATCAAGCTTTTGAGCGTAAATTAATTTTATCAACTGATAATTCTTTGAAATCATCTTTACGAGTACGGAATTCGCATCGAATATAGGCGAAAAATCTTTTTCTCCCACAACAGCGTAATACCCTACGTCTTTAAGATAAAAATACCTGTCTGAATAAAGTTCTATTACGCCGACGTCCGTTTTTAAGAAAAATCCGAGGCTTGGCATATCTGGATTACTTGTCAATTTTTCAAGCTCTAACTCAGAAAGTTTAACTGCGTATTCCCCCGAAAAATTTTCAAAGTTATAAAAGTCAACAGTATTTTGCGTCGAATAGTCAAGTTTATAATAAGGACTATTACACTCTATCGCGGGCATTTCTCTGTCTCCGCCCCCGCCCATAACGTAATATTTATCCCAAATCTTAAAATAGCCCCAACAGATTTGTTGAATTTTAAAATCCCCGCGAGACGTATAAACGGTCATTTCATAAAAGTCGCCAAAGGTATAGCTTATTTCCGACGGAGAAATTTCACGGATCGTAGGATTTATCAAAGTATATTTCAACCAACGATACACGTTTTCTATATCCAACTCAAGGGTGCTCGTCTTATATTCCGAAGGCGTGCGAGTCGTAGTGTTTTCTATGTAAACCTCTCTTGCTTTGACAATGCGTTGAATGTCCGTAAGCTCGAGCGAAGCTTGTATATCAAAGAAATTACAAAATATCTTTTCTTCGCCGCTCGTCGTTTTTTTGCCCTTAAGCTCTAAACGACCGCTTGCGTAATACTTGAAAAATTCTTGCATTTCTTCTTCTAAAGATAAAGCAAGCGTTATGTGATTTTCATCGAGCGCTTGAATAGTCGCCGTAGCGTAATCTTGCACGCTCAATACACCGCCAGAAGTTTTTACGCCCTCATACTTCCAAAAATATACGCTGTCGCCGATACGCTTATCGTAAGAAAGAAGTTCGTCTTTCAATTCTTGTGTGTAATCTAACGTCAAAAGATACGCCTTATCCGTTACTTGAAAGCCGATATCATTTTTATACACCGACGCGGAAGACGCTGGCGTAGAAATAATAGCGGGATAGGACTTGGTTACTTGTATCTCTGAACCAAAAGCCATAGAAATCAAATCGTCTTCTTTAAGAGTTAAATTAGGATTTTTGCCTTCTTCGTAGCTCGGCAATTCGCAAACTCCAAAATCGGGAACGTTCACGTACAAACCATCAAACCCTTCAATCGTTTGAACAACGCCATAATAAGTGTAAGTTGTCGTCGGCGTATTATCGTCTATACACCCGACAAAACAAACGCCGAGTATAGCGCATATAACCGATAAAATTGCCAATAAAAATTTTTTCATTTTTTAATCCTTTTTTTGAATACAGTTTCGAATTTATCTTACCGAAATTATTTCGCCATATAAAGAAATACCATTAGCGTTTGTGATTTTTAAGGTGACGAATTTACCAATTAAGTCGCTTTCACTCTTAAAGTACCCCATTCTGCCAAACTCGTCGCGACCTAAATAGTAGCCCTTTTTCTCGTCAAAATCTTCACAAAGAACCTCTACTTCTTTACCGAGATATTTTTCAGACTTCTTGCGGGTTTGGGAATTGACCAACTCAACAAGCCGTTGAATACGGTCCTTTTGTATTTCTTCAGGGATTTGATTTTGCATTTCCGCGGCTTTCGTGCCTTGGCGTTTGGAATATACAAAGGTAAACGCCGATGCGAAATCTACTTCTTTAACAAGCGCTTCCGTTTGCAAATAATCCTCTTCCGTTTCGGCCGGGAACCCAACGATTATATCCGTCGTAAGTTCCGCTTCAGGAAAATAAGAACGCAGCATTTTTACTTCGCTCAAATACTTTTCACGAGTATAACGTCTGTTCATTTCCTTTAAAACAGAATTGGAGCCTGACTGCACGGGCAAATGCACAAGCCTGCATATTTTTCTATGCTTTTGCATTACTTTCACGACTTCTTCATTAAAGTCTTTGGGGTGACTCGTCATAAACCGAACGCGGAAATCCCCTTCAACGCTTGCGACCATATCAAGAAGTTTCGCGAAATTCACCCCGTCCGTATTTCCATCGTTTCCATAAGAATTGACGTTTTGGCCAAGCAAAGTGATTTCTCTGTATCCTTCTTTAACGAGCTTTTCTACTTCCGCCACGATATTCTCCGCTTTTCTCGAACGTTCTCTGCCGCGAACGTAAGGAACGATACAGTACGAACAAAAATTATTGCAGCCGTACATAATATTCACCCAAGCGTTTGGATAGCTCGTGCGGTATGCGTCGGGAAATTCAACAATCTCGCCTTCTTTTTCTCTCACTTCAATCACGCGCTTTTTCTGAGATTGTTTACGTTTAATGAGCGCTTCAAGTTCTTCCAAATTCAACGTACCGAAGATAACGTCGATAAACGGAAATTTTTGTTTGAGAATTTCAGGTTTACCTTTTTCTTGCGTCATACAACCACCGACTGCAATAATGAGTTCCGGCTTTTGCTTTTTTAATTTCTTTAACGCACCGATATTCCCAAAGGCGTGATTTTCAGCATTCTCACGAATACAGCAAGTATTGAAAAGAATAATATCCGCCTCTTCCTTTTTGTTTGTTTCTTCGTAGCCCATACGGTGAAAAATACCCGCCATTTTTTCTGATTCGTGCACGTTCATTTGACAACCGTACGTTACGATATGATATTTCTTCGACATAAAACCTTCCGTAAAAATATTTTTGCAACGAATGTTACACATTCGTTACGCACTTTTCCACGATTATTATACTTCATTTTTTAAATTTTATCAAGTCTTTAAGCGGGGATAAGCTCTATTTTTTCTTATATTGGGAGTATTCCACATAAAAAAACTTACAATTACAAATACTTTTCTTATGAAAATATTGAAAAAACTCTTAAAAATTTTTTTGCTTTTACTCTTGCTTACTATTTTCTTTTTTATAGGATACTATTTTTCCGTCACAAAAGACGTTGCGCTTTCTCCTGAAAAATTAACGATCAATGAGAATACAGCACAAATTTACGATGCTAACGACAAGGAATTTGCCAACGCTTCTACGCTTGTCGCTCAAGAAATTACCCGAATTGCAGATATTCCAGAACATACGAAATGGGCATTTATCGATACTGAGGACCGCAGTTTTTTTTCACACAACGGTTTTAACGTAAAACGAATTGTAAAAGCTCTTTTAAATAATCTAAAATCCGCGTCTTTTAAAGAAGGGGCTTCAACGATTTCCCAACAGCTAATTAAAAACACTCACCTTTCTCAACAAAAAACGATTAAGCGAAAACTTCAAGAATTTAAACTTACTTATCAGCTTGAAAAAAACTATTCTAAGGAAGACATTTTAGAAAAATATCTAAATACGATTTACTTTGGCCACAGCTGTTTTGGGATTACGTCCGCATCAAAATTCTATTTTGGTAAACCTCCTTCTGAATTGACGCTTTCGGAATCGGCTATACTCGCGGGGATGGTCAAATCCCCAAATAACTATTCTCCATTTAAAAAACCTGAAAAATGCGAAAATCGGCGCAACGTAGTACTAAATGGAATGAGAGAAATGCGGCATATTAGCGACGAGCAAGTAAATCAAGCAAAATTAGCGCCTTTACCCGATTCCCCTACACTCGAAAAAGGAAATAAACACTATATTTCCGCTGTTTTTGACGAGATTGAATCCTTGTCAGAGCAATATAATTTTTCCGTCGGGGGTAAAATTTCAATCCACACCTATCTAAATGAAGATTTGCAGGACTTTTTAGAATCGCAAGCAAAAAATATAGATTGCGACTGCGTGTTTTCCGTTCTCGATAATCTCACGCACGGAATTTCCGCCTATTACAAAACGGCAAAAATCAATGCGCGTTCTCCCGCCTCGCTCATTAAACCATTGGCCGTTTACGCGCCTGCAATTGAAGAAAATTTGCTTTGTCCCGCCACACCGTTACTCGACGAAAAAATCAACTTTTCAGGTTATGAACCTAAAAATTTCGACGGAAATTATTACGGATATATCAGCGCAAGACAAGCCCTTTCAAAGAGTTTAAATATCCCCGCCGTAAAACTTCTAAATAGTCTTGGAGTTAAAAAATCGGCACAATATCTTGAAAAATTGTCCTTATCCATTACCGAAGAAGACAAAACGCTTGCCCTCGCGCTCGGCGGAATACAAAATGGATTTACCTTAAATCAGCTCATAGGAGCGTATTCCAGTTTTGCCTGCAACGGTATTTATACTCCACCGTCGTTTATTAGAAAAATTTATATTGACGGCGAAGTCGTTTATTCAAGAAAAATTATTGAAAGTCAAGTATTTTCCGATAGTACCGCCTTTCTTATAACAGATATGCTACGAACGGCAGTCAAGGACGGAACTGCAAAAAAATTGCGAGCTCTACCTTTTGATATCGCTGCAAAAACGGGTACAAACGGCGTTGAAGGAAAAAATTTAGACGCATATACGATATCTTATACAACCGCGAATACAGTTGGCGTTTGGCTTGGTAACGCAAGCAACGCCCCCATTGAATATACGGGCGGCGGTAAACCCTGTGATATCGTTTATAAAATAAACGAGCGTATCAACGAAATTAGTCCTTTCAAAGAAAATATTACGCCCTTTTTACAACCAGATAGCGTAAAAATAATAAAAATAGATAGTATTGAATACGAGAATTCAAAAAAAATACTCCTTGCTGACCCCATATCACCTTCTGAATTTATGTTTCAAGAACTTTTTCAAGAATCACTAATCCCAACCCAACAAGCCGCACATTTTTCAAACCCTAAGATAAATTCTCCTAAAATCCAACTCACCGACAAGAAAATAAATATTACGTTTGACATAAATGCCCCTAAATTTTACAAAATTATCGTTAAAAAGTACTACGCCTCACGTAATACCTATGTAACGCATAGTACTTTGTACGAAGGAAGCATCCCTGAGCATTTAACAGATATACTTGATGATGATCGGGTGTACGTTTATTCGGTTACCCCATATTATAAAGATATAGCGGGAAATACGATTTTTTTGCCGTCCGTTTCACTTTCTGGGAATAAGAGCCCTATTCTTCCTGATTCTCCGCCAAATATTATTAAAAAGGACTGGTGGAATTACTAAATAAATTTATAAAAGTTATATAAAAAATCGCGTGCAACCCTGTAGGTTACGCGCGATTTTTTTAGCTTTTCCTTACTTTCTTAAATTATGCCTGCGCCAAGTAAGATCATTAAATTTGAAGAAACTACAATCAACACAAGCGCAATGGGATAAGTTGCGGCATACGCCGAAGCTACGTCGTCTGTTCCTGCAACGGAAATCAACGAGCCTAACGCGGGAGTACTTGTCATACCACCTGTAATCGAACCTAAATTATTGAATATCGAAAGCTTAAACACGTATTTTCCTAATACGAATCCAACTACCATAGGAACGGTTGCCATAATAATTCCATAAACGATATAAATCCAGTTAAACGAAGAAACAAATCTTACACCGCCCGGGAACCCTGCGCCAACAAGGAACAAAATCAAACCAAGCTCTCTAAAGAAATTCAACGTTTGTTTGCTAACTTTCATATCAATTTTACCGATATGACCAAAATGCCCTACAATTAAACCTGCAATCAGCGTACCGCCGCTTGAACCGAAACTGAAATAGCTCGTAGCGGAAATAGGAATTTTAATCGCTCCAATTGCCATACCAAGCGCAACGGTGAAGAAGAATGAAAAGAAACCAAATTCATCAATATTCCAACGTTTTTTACCGTCCATTTGGATTTGAATTGTGTTTGCTGCAACGAAATGCGCTCTTTCCTCTTCGATATTGACTTTTAAAAGCTTCGGCATGATTTGAACGAACAAAACAACACCTAAAACGCCGTATAAATAACCGATACCATAACCAGCTGTAACTTTATCCGCCAACTCTTTGCTAATCGCATTTGCCGCCTCTTTTGCCGCTGAAAACGCGGGCGTACTCGTAAGCGAGCCTGAAAGCAAACCAGCGCCCATACCTATATCCATATTAGGATCTAACGCAGTAATCAAAACTGTAATCCCTACGCCGATTAATACAATGGCTACGCCCATTACAAGATAGGAAATCATGCTTTTATTGAAAGATCTAAAGAACTTCGGACCAGCAATCAAACCAACCGCCGTAACAAACATAACCGTGCCTAAACTTGAAATGTTCCCAAGTGTTTTTTCAACGGAATCGTCCCAAAGTGTTATTGTTTTCCCTCCAACCTCAAAGGAATCAACGAATGAGAAAAGCACACCGAATAAAATCGCGACAAGTAAAACACCTGCAGTCCCAAGGGATTACCCTTGATTTCAATTCTACCTAGCAAAAGCCCTAAAGAAACGACTACAAATACGATAAAAAGCGTCGATAGGAGCGCACTGGTAGTTATTCCTAAATACTCCATAAAAAACCTCCATATTGTTGCGGACAAAAACGCACAAAGCGTACCCCCTGTGCGTTTTGTCTAAAAGTATTTACAATATTATTAAATTATTTATCCTTTCTTCTATAATCGGGAAGAAGTCTAGGAGAAGGCATATCCGAGCAAATACCTGCATCTTCAAGCTCTTTCTCAAATTCCCGAACGTGAGCAAGAGTAAGTTCTTTAAGTTCTACACTTTTACATTTTTCGCCTGCTTGTTGACCTGCATTTCTACCGAATACGATGATATCGAGCAAGGAATTGCCCATAAGTCTATTCGTTCCGTGAATGCCGCCAACTACTTCGCCTGCAACGTAAAGATTTTCAACGCAGGTCATGCCGTTTGCGCCGATATCCAAACCACCATTTTGATAGTGAAGCGTGGGATAAACCAAAATAGGTTCTTTGCGAAGGTCAATACCGTATTTACCGAACATACGAAGCATCGCAGGGATACGTTTTTCAATTGTACCTTCGCCGTGGATCATATCGATAAGCGGCGTATCAAGCCAAACGCCTTCTCCATCCGTCGTCTTAATTCCGTTATTTCTTTCTTTGCATTCACGAATAATCGAAGAAGCCGTAACGTCACGAGTTTCCAAAGGATTAACAAACGCAATACCGTCTTTATTAACAAGTTGCGCACCAAGCGAACGGACTTTTTCAGTTACAAGCGCACCGTAGATTTGCGTAGGTTCAGCAGCGCCCGTAGGATGATATTGCAAAGTTTCAGGATATAAAAGTTTTGCACCTGCGCGATATCCAAGAACCAAACCGTCTGCCGTTGCGCCGTAATGGTTAGACGTCGGGAACCCTTGATAATGTAATCTACCAGCGCCACCCGTCGCAATAACGACAGTTTTTGCTCTTGCCACAAGGATTTCCTTTGTTTCCATGTTCATCAAAACCGCACCCGCGATTTTTCCTTCAGTATCTTTAATAAGCTCGATTGCGGAAGTGAAATCAACTACGGTAATACCACGGTTAAATACTTCATCGCGAAGGGTACGCATAATTTCAGAACCCGAATAGTCACGACACGCGTGCATTCTCTTTCTGGACGTACCACCGCCGTGCGTGGTTACCATCGTACCATCTTCTTCTTTATCGAACATTACGCCCAAATTATTGAGCCATTGAATCGCCTCGGGGGCTTCGCTTACAAGCTTATACAAAAGTTCGGGCTTATTTTTGAAATGACCACCGCCGAGCGCGTCAAGATAATGAATGGCAGGGCTATCGTTTTCCTTATCTGCAGCTTGAATACCGCCTTCAGCCATTGCCGTATTTGCGTCGCCTAAGCGCAATTTCGTAACAATCATTACGTTTGCGCCGCGATTGTGCGCTTCTATAGCCGCGGAAGAACCCGCACCGCCTCCGCCGATAACGAGTACGTCAACGTCGTAATTAGGATTTGCAAGGTCGATTTGCATATCAAGCACACGGGATCTGCCTTGAAGAAGCTCTGCAAGTTCGTGAAGAACCTTTCCACCTTTATTTTTACCAACCTTAAGTTCTTCATACGCAGTTGTAATATAATCGGGATGGAAGGAAGCTAAAACCTCGTCTTTTTGTTCTGCAGACATACGAGGAATATTCGCACCGAAACGAGCGCTTCTCGTTTCTTCGACTTTTTTCATAGATTGTATTTGTTCTTCAGTATATTGATACATAAGTCTTGCTCCTTATTTCTCGATTTCTCTGTGGTTATAGAGTTCTTTAAGTTCCTCAACGGGTTTTTGCATCAAGTCCTCAATTAACGCCTTATAAACGCCTTCGTTTACTTCGTTGACACGGTTTTCAAGATGTTTGCTAACAGCCGCAATATACTTACCGGTCAAACGACGAGCAAGTACCGCAACCTGAGGATGAGAAATGCCCGCAGGACAACGAGAAGAACATACACCGCACATTACACAGTCGAAACTTTCTTCCGCGCATTTTGCGTATTCACCGCGTTGCGCGTATGCAATGTACTGCATAACGTTGAGTTCTTGCGTACAGCTCTTCGTGCAAGCGTTACAGCCGATACAAGAATAAATCTCAGGATAGAGCTGCATCATAATCTGTTCAGTAGGTTTAATTTTCTCGATATCGTAAACCTTTTTTACAAGCGGGAAGAAAGGCAACGTTGCAACGTACATGCCTTCTTCTACCTTCGTTTGACAAGCAAGACAGGTTTTGAGTTCTTGCTCGCCGTGAATACGATAAATCGTAGCGCATGCCCCGCAAAAACCGTTTCTGCAACCGCAACCGCGTACGAGCTGATACCCAGCGTATTCCATAGCCTTCATAATCGTTAAGCTTTCCGGTACTTGATAGCGTTTACCGAAAAGATATACGTTTACCATTTTTTCCATTTGCGTAATCTCCTAAAAATCAATATTCATCGGGAAGTTCGTCAAGTTGATCCATGCGGAAGACGGGACCGTCTTTGCATACGAATTTATCGCCAACGTTACATCTGCCACATTTACCGATACCGCATTTCATGCGAAGTTCGAGCGTTGTATATACACGGGATTTATCAAATCCGAGTTCCAAAAGCCCTGCGAGTGTAAACTTGATCATAATGGGAGGTCCGCAGAGAACAGCCGTCATATTTGGATCAAGACCAAGCTCTTTTACGTACGAAGGCACAAAGCCTACGTGATCATTCCATCCCTCTTGAGGTCTGTCAATCGTAAGATAAACCTCAAAATTAGGTTCATTCTTCCACTCTGTTTTAATTTCTTCAAAATCGACAAGGTCATCCGCGCTTCTGGCGCCGTAAACAACAACTACTTTACCGTAATTATTGCGATAATGACGTACGTAATTGATAACACTGCGAAGCGGCGCTAAACCGATACCGCCTGCAATAAACAACAAATCCTTGCCCTTAAAATCTTCTTCAACGGGGAAATTTCTACCGTAAGGTCCGCGAACGGTAACTTGCGAGCCTTCTTCCATTGAATGAATTACTTCGGTAACACAACCGCACTTTTTAATGGAAAATTCCATATACTCTTCGTTTGTGGGCGAGGACGTAATAGAAAACATACACTCACCAACGCCGGGCACGGAAACCATTGCGCATTGACCGGGCATGTGTTTAAAAAGTTTTTTTCCGTCCGTTCCTACAACGCGGAAGGTTTTTACGTCCGGCGTATCTTTACGAACGTTTGTAATGACACCAACTTTGGGAATGAGATTTTCTTCAATCATTCTTCTTACCTCCCAAGGTATTGATAACTTTAACAATATTCAAGCGTTGTGGACACTTATTTACGCAGCGTCCGCAACCAACGCACGAATACAATCCGTCGTTTTGCGAAGGATAATATACAAGCTTATGCATAAATCTTTGACGATATCTTTGCATTTGCGTCGTTCTACTGTTCCCGTGCGCCATAAGCGTGAAATCGGAATACATACAGGAATCCCAACAACGATAACGCAAAACGCCGTCACGCGTTTTAAAATCACGAATATCAAAGCATTGACAAGTCGGACAAACGAAAGTGCAAGTACCGCAACCAAGGCAAGCCTCGGAAAGCGATTCCCATTCGGGCGCGTTGAAAAGTTCGTTCAAGTTTTCAGGCTTAAAACGGCTCAAATCCAACGTTGCAAACGGCAATTTTGCCAAAATTGTTTTGGTTTGTTCCTGTTGTGATTTAACTTCCTCTTCGCCACCCTTTTCAAAGAGTGCAGAAACTTTTCCCGTCAATTCTTCACCCTTTTGCGTGTTTGCTTGCCAGTAAAGATAGTTCTCATCCAACCAAGCTGTAACATCTCCGCAAGGCGCTGTTGCATCAATACCGAAAACCGAACAAAAACAGCTTTCTTCTGGCTTTGAGCAAGCCAACGTTACAATTGTAATTGCGTCGCGTCTTGCTTTATAATAGGTGTCAACAGGATCCATAAGGAAAACTTTGTCCAAGACTTCAATTGCTTTATAATCACAAGCCTTTACGCCAAACAATACGAAAGGTCTCTTTTCGTCACGAACGTCGATAATATCGATATTCTTGCCTTCCGTTTTGAACTTCATCATATTCTCAGTTTGAGGGAAGAATGCGTCTTTAGGCGATCTAACTGTTTTGAGCGTTTCAAGCGAAACCTCTTTACCTTCACCCCAAACGTGATAGTTAACTTCGCCTGCTTTTTTAATAGGAATATACAATCCCATACTTTCGGAGATTTTAGCATATAAATCGTTTAAATTTTCTTTTCTAATTTTAAACATTTATTTACCCTCCCCTTTGAAAACGTCGCTTACTTCAAGATCTTCTTCCTTGTAGGAAGTAAGAGGTGTTTTGCCTTCTGCCGTTTCTCCCGCCTGATATTCGCCGTAGAACCCGTCGATGTCCTTGATGAATTTTCTATTCAATAAATGCAAAGGAATATTTTGAGGACATACTCTGCTACATTCGCCACAGTCCGTACAACGCCCCGAAACGTGGAACGCGCGAATTACGTGGAAAAGCTGTTCTTCGAATCTATCGTCGTTCGCCTTTGCTGCAACGCCCGACGAAGGATTATCAAATACGCATTTCAAACACGAACAAGCAGGACATACGTTACGGCATGCATTGCAACGGATACATTTTTGGAGCTGCTCTTTCCAAAACGCAAAACGTTCGTCTTCTGTCATTGCTTCGAGCTTTGCAACTTCGTCAAAACGGTTATTTGCAGGCGCAGGCATTTCGTGAAGAATAATGTCTTCATCTTTTGCTTGATGCGTCTTGCCCTTGCAGGTAAGGCATTTGCCGAGCATAACGTCCGCTTTATCCAAAACCGTCTCACCATAAAGTGATGAAACCGTAACTTTATCGCCGTTTTCTTCAACGTTCGTTACAGCGGTAACACCGTTTGCTTTTATCTTTTCGATATCAAGCTTACCTTGACATTCAACCGCAATTACGTAAATCTTTTCTCTATCCACTCTGTGTTCTTTTACAAGCTGATTAAAGCTATACGAATCGCAAGGCTTCATAAAAATTGCAGTCTTGCCTTCATTTTTACTTACTTTAATTAAATATTTAGAAAGGTTTGCTCCGCAAAATCCATTATATACAAAGTCTTTGAGTTCATCGACCGTTTCAAATACAGCAGGCGCAGGATCGAAATAAAACTCGCCTTTTTTCCAGCCTACTACACGAGCAACCTCGCCGTTTTGCAAAAGCGCAGCCGCGCGTTCAATCATCTTTTGTTCAACGTCACGCATTTTACTTACCCTCCTTTACACGAAGGTCGGTTAAACGCTTATTTTCGCCAAGTTCGGTAACCGTTTTCACAAAATCGTTCATAACGGCGGAGAACTTTGCTCCTTCCGCAGCCGAAACCCACTCTACGCGAGTACGTTCTTTTTCAATGCCCATATAGTTTAAGAAACTGAACAACAACGCCATTCTTCTTCTCGTGTAATAATTACCCGTTACATAGTGGCAGTCCCCGGGATGACAACCGCAAAGGATAACGCCGTCTGCTCCTTGTTGAAAAGCTTTTAATACAAACATCGGATTGACGCGGCAAGAACAAGGTACGCGAATAATTTTTACGTTCGCAGGATACGTCAAACGGCTTGAACCTGCAAGGTCAGCGCCTGCATACGAACACCAATTACAACAAAATGCAACGATATTCGGCTTAAATTCTTTATTTCCTGTTGTTACATCTTGCATATTGCTTCTACCTCCGACATAATTTGTTTGGAACTAAAACCCTTCAAATCCATTGCGCCCGAAGGACAAGTAACCGTACAAGCGCCACAGCCTTGACATACAGCAGGATTAACGGACACCACTCTTCTAACTTCCGTTTTTCCACCGCCAAGACGGAATTCCTTTTCAACGTACGTAATTGCGCCGTACGCGCAGACGTTCGCACATTGGCTACAACCGTTACACATCATTTCATCGGGCGTAGCAACGCAAGCGTTGGTCTTTAATTTATCTTTAACAAGCAAGCCGATAACTTTCGCCGCGCAAGCCGAAGCTTGAGAAACCGTTTCAGGAATATCTTTCGGCCCTTGACATACGCCAGCAAGATATACGCCTGCCGTAGGGCTTTCTACGGGACGAAGTTTTGCGTGGGATTCCGTTAAGAAGTTGTTGGTATCAATACTTGCCGTTAAAAGCGTAGCAATCTTTCTAACCGAGGGTTCGGGTTCAATCGCGGTCGCTAAAACAACCAAATCGGACTCGATGGTGATTTGCTCGTTATCAATCAAGTTCGAGCCTTGCACCATAAGCTTACCGTTTACGTTATAAACCTTACCGACCATACCCTTGATATAGTCAACGCCGTATTGTTCCGCCGCACGACGATAGAACTCGTCGTAATTCTTACCGGGCGTACGAACGTCGATATAAAATACGTGCACTTCGGTATCAGGATATTTTTCACGAATGAGCATTGCGTGCTTTGCCGTGTACATACAGCAAATTTTCGAGCAATACGGTTTACCGCAACCGGAAGTATCACGAGAGCCTACGCATTGAATAAAGGTAATAACTTTCGGATGTTTTCCATCGGAAGGACGAACGAGCACGCCGTCGGAAGGACCTGCCGCATTCATCAATCTTTCAAGCTCAAGCGACGTAATTACGTCCTTGTTATCCGCATAGCCGTATTCGTTGAAGTTATCAAGTGCGATAGGCTTAAAGCCCGTTGCTACGACGATCGCGCCGTATTGACGATCAATAAATTCATCTTTTTGCGTATAGTCAATCGCGCCAACGCCACAGAATTTTTGGCAAATACCGCATTTGCCCGTCTTCATCTTAATACATTGTTCGGGATCGATTACGGCAACGTTGGGGATTGCTTGTGCGAACGGGATATAGATTGCAGGACGGGTATTAAGCCCCATATTAAAGTCGTTCAAACCCTTCTTAGAAGGACACTTTTCCATACAAATCTTACAACCCGTACATTTGGTTTCATCTACATATCTCGCTTTTCTGCGAATTTTTACGTTGAAATTACCAACGAAACCTTTTACTTCCTCTACTTCCGAGTAGGAAAGAATATCTATTTTTTCGTGTTGCGCGCAATCCACCATTTTCGGCGTCAAAATACATGCCGAACAGTCGAGTGTCGGGAACGTTTTATCGAGCTGCGCCATTCTTCCGCCAATCGTTGCGTTCTTTTCAACGATATCCACTTCAAAACCAGCATCAGCGATATCAAGCGCCGCTTGAATCCCTGCAATACCGCCACCGATTACAAGCGCGCGTTTTACAACAGGACTTTCCCCCGACATAAGCGGAGCGTTTAATTTTACTTTTGCAATCGCGGTACGAACGAGTACAACCGCTTTTTCCGTAGCCTCGTCCATATCTTTGTGAATCCACGAGCAATGCTCACGAATGTTTGCAATTTCTACCATATATGGATTCAAACCCGCAGCTTCTGCAGCTTTACGGAAAGTTGCCTCGTGCATTCTAGGCGAGCAAGCACCTACAACAATTGCCGTAAGATTGTGCTCTTTGATTGCATTCTTAATGAGTTGCTGACCGTTTTCCGAACACATATATTGATAGTTCTCGGAATATACGACGCCGGGCTCGGCTTTAATCGTTTCCGCCACCTTCTTAACGTCAACGGTCGCCGCGATATTACTACCGCACCAACAAATAAATACACCTATTCTTTGCATTTTTATTACTCACTTCTTTTGAATTTATTTTAAAATCGCTTATTTATTATATTTTCTATATGCGCTAACGAGAAGTTGCTGAGGGATAAATTCGTCCACAATCTGCGGAATATCCTCTGCTTTTAAGCCGTTTTTGCCTTGTGCACGAACAACCGTATCGCGAACTGCCTCTACGACAGCCGCGGGCGCTACGCCGCGAGGACAACGCTCAACGCAAGCCATGCAGGAAAGGCAGTTCCAAATCGCATCGCTTCCCAAAAGTATCTCTATTTTACCTTGAGCAAGCAAAGACACGAATTGATGCGGTTTAATATCCATCTCGTTAAAAGCAGGACAACGCCCCGAACACTTACCGCATTTCATGCATTTTTTCACGTCAGTGCCGCTTAATCGTAAAAGATTATCAATACGTTCTTGTTTTGTCATGCTTTCACCCCCAACGCCTCGGCGAGAAGCTCTGTAAAGTATTTCACGGGCAGGATATCTCCGCCGTTTACTTGCAAGTTATACAAGCAAAGCGGACAAGCCGTAATTACTTCTTCTGCGCCCTTTTCCTTTGCGCTTGCAAGGATTTTTTCACTCTTCTTCTTGGGCAATTCGCTATTCTTTAAGGAAACGTACGCGCCACAACATTCGTTTCTGAAAGGATAAACAACGGGCGTACCGCCAAGCGCGCGAATAAAATCTTCAATAATCGTCGGATTTTCAGGATTGTCAAATGCCATAATCCCGCTCGGACGGAGAAGCAAACAACCGTAATAAGCACCAATTTTTCTATTTAAAGGATTTACAACCGCTTTTTTGATGTTATCAAATCCAACCTCGTTTTTAAGCATTTCAAGGTAATGGATAACTTCTGTTTCACCAGCGTAAGTTTCCTCGAGCTTTAAATAATTATTTGCTCTAAACGCGATATCTGCGTTGGATTTCATATCTTCATTTGTACGTTTGATTACGTTATGACACGCAGAGCAAAGCGTAAGTAATTTACCGCCGTTATGCTTCGCGTAATCCAAAGCACGTACAGCGGAGAGCTTTGTTGCGATCTCGTCCGTCCCCATCGGGTACACCGCACCGCAGCATTGCCAATTCTCTATCTCTTCCATTTCTACACCCAAAGCCGCAGCAGCCAAGCGAGCCGTTCTATCAAGCTCTTTCGCCTTGGTTTTGAGCGTACAACCGGGATAATAACAAATTTTCATATCCTTTCTACCTTTTGTTGAATAGTTTATTTTTCAGGAACTACGCAATATTTATTTGCGCGGGCGCCAATTCCCGCACTATTTCTTTTCGATGCCGCGTCCCTTTGTTCTCTTTCTTAGTGATTTAATTTTCAGCTTAAATCCAACTGCGCGATAACCTCTTTGAGCACTTCTGCGCTATGACGCATTTTTTCTACTTCTTCGTCGGAAAGCTTAGGCGTAAGCGTCGTCACAATTCCTTCACTTCCAATTGCACAAAGCGTTGAAAGCGCAACGTCCGAAATTCCATACTCGCCTTCCAAAACGGTAGAAACCGGCAAAATCGTATAAGCGCTTGAATAAATGCTGTTTACAATTTGCACTACGCAAGCGGAAACGCCGTAAAAAGTAGCGCCCTTACCTGCGATAATTTTCCCACCAGACTTCTTCACGTATTGTTCTACTTCTGCTCTATCATAGGGAGATACGGTAAGAGCATCTTTTTGCGTAATCGTACTTTCATATGCGGACAAGGGAATTCCTGAAATATCCGCCGTGGACCATGCAACAAACGAGCTGTCGCCGTGTTCGCCAAGAACGTAAGCGTGCACTTGTTTTTGGTTAACGGAATACAACTCCGATAAACACGTACGCAAACGGATACTATCCAAAGTCGTACCCGTACCGATAACGCGATTTTTCGGAACGCCCGTAAGCTTGCAGAACACGTAAGTGAGCACGTCAACAGGATTAGCTACAAACAAATAAATGGCGTTCGGTGCATATTTTACAATATTCGGCGCGATTTGTTTAAGAATGTTTACGTTCGTCTGCGTAAGATCAATACGAGACTGACCGGGCTTTCTACCAACCCCTGACGTAACGATAACGATATCCGAGCCTTCCATATCTTCATACGAGCCAGCATAAATCTTTGCGGGAGAAAGGTAAGGCGTTGCTTGTCTAATATCCAAAGCTTCGCTTTGCGCCTTAGCCTCGTTGATATCAATCAAAACGATCTCCGCTACAGAACCCGTGGTAACGAGTGTGTATGCCACTGTAGCGCCTACCGATCCCGCGCCGATAATAGTTACTTTGTTATTCATATAATCCTCCAACGGTAAAAAATTCCTTTTCATTTAAAAATGCGATTTTCTTTTTATTTTCCTTGCGGATAGACGATCGCACTCCCCCACAATCCACCGCTATACATTATATCATAAATAATTGATTTTTCCAACGACTTGAACGGACTTTTGAGAAAAAAATTTTACCTTAATTCTATTTTTTTTCTTTTTTTAGCAAAAAAAACCTTGCTCGAAAAAAAATTCGAACAAGGTTAACATTTTCTTTTAATTTCTATCATTTTTTTAATGATTTGATTAGCCATACAAAGCGTCTAAAAGCAACAATCCACCTTCGAAAATTGTGAATAAGCCTGCCACGACAAACACCCAGTCCCATTTGTTAAAGAACAGAATAAGACCTATAAAAATGCAAATAATCGGCATTGCAAGAATTTTCAATGCTTCCCTACCGTGAATACAGCGCAAACGAAAGCGTATGCAATCGTACAAAGCCAAAATTCCAACGATGAGTACAATTGCCGCAAGAACATATACGACGGCGGAAACAATAGTCCAACCGAAGAGAATAACTACGCTTCCAACGACGATTTTAACAACTGCAAGAGGGAAATTTCGCTGCAAAAGATCAATCGCACCTAAAACAATAAGCGACACCCCTAAAATCGTCATAAACACGCTAATCATCTCACCCTTCATGACCATCAGAAGAACCCCTATCGCTATGGTGAAAATTGCGGAAATGATTTTTTCAGACTTTTTCAATTTTTCCTCCAAATTTTATGCGCGAGGACGAAGTATGGCAACGCGAATACGAGGATTTTGGAAACGATTGAAAGCACGCGCGCAAGGATTTGCTTCTTCTTTCTTGCATTTTCCGCAAAACTCATAACTACCGCAAGTATCTTCTCCTGCAATAATAGAATCTATCCACTTTTTTTGATCAAAATCATTTTGCCATTCTTTAAAATTCATTTTAATCCTCCAAACGAATTTATAGTATCTTTATTATAATATATCTTCTATTTTTTTTCAATCGTTTTTAACGCATTTTATTTTTATTTTTTTAAGTTTCATCGTAACGTCATAATTTAATCATGCTTCCGCTAATTTTAATCAGCATAGCCTAATGCGGCATTGCAATAGAAAATTGCAATGCTCGATCTTAGACCTTTTTTCCTTAGTTTGCCTTTGCTTAGTCGCCTCCCTGACGAAAAAGCGCCTTCACGGTTTTCCCCGCTTTTTACGGCAGACAATACTGTATTATATGATGAAAAATAAAAACTGTTTCCTAATTTTGACTAAAAAATTCAATTTTATAATAAAAAGCGCGCGGCTTTTCACCTTGAATGAAAAGATCGCGCGCATATTTTATTCCTTTTTGCTTTCGTTCCTTACATAGAAATCATTTGCAAGGTTTCATACAACTCGTTGTTAAAGGTCTTTTTCATGGATACTGCCTCGATAATATCCATATCGATAATTTTATTATCGCGAATACCTACAACACGATTACCAATACCATCTTTGAGCAAACGAACTGCCCTATTTCCAAACTGAGCCGCGAGCATTCTATCCGCCATAGAAGGCGAGCCGCCGCGTTGAACGTGACCGATACAGGTGGGACGAACGTCGTACGTCGTTCTTTCTTGCAATATTTCCGAGAACTTCTCCGCACTCATAACGCCTTCCGCGATAATGATAATATTCGAGTGCTTACCGTTTGCTCTCGAACGATTAATTCTATTCACGATATCGTCCATATCAAAGCCTATTTCAGGCACTACGATAATTTCCGCGCCCGAAGCTATACCGCTATATAACGCTATATCTCCGCAATGTCTGCCCATAACTTCAACGACGGAAATACGCTCGTGCGACGTCATGGTATCGCGAAGCTTATTGATGATATCAAGACAGGTGTTTACCGCCGTATCAAAACCAAGCGTATAATCGGTGTATTCAAGGTCGTTATCAATCGTGCCGGGAATACCGATCGTAGGCACGCCGTAATCGCGCGCAAGCACTTCCGCGCCACGGAAAGAACCGTCGCCGCCGATAACTACAAGACCTTCAATCCCATACTTTTTCAAGGTAGCAACTGCCTTTTCTTGACCTTCCTTGGTCTTCATCTCCAAGCATCTTGCGCTACGCAAACGAGTACCGCCGCATTGAACGATATTCGAAACGCTACGCATTTCCAAGGGGATAAGATCGCCGTCGATAAGACCGGCGTACCCTCTTTCTACCCCATAAACTTCCATACCAAAATATATTGCCGTACGTACGACTGCGCGAATGGCAGCGTTCATACCAGGCGCATCGCCACCGCTTGTCAGTAAAGCGATTTTCTTCATCTCATTATTCTCCTTCGTGTTAATCCTGCTCCGAAAGGAACGTGCACTTTTATTATAATATTATAACAAATCTTTCAAAAAAAACAACTCTTTTTTACAGTTATTTTTAATTTTAAATTAGTTTTATTGATTTTTCGTCTAAAAAGCCGGAAAGTTCTGCCAAAAGCGCACGATTTGGCGTTACTTTTTGAGAACAAAGGAACTTTTTACCGTTCTTAACAAAAATAACCTGCGTCTCTCCAGCGTAATAGCAAAGCGTCTCCATCAACTCTTCAACGTCCTCATCTTCCAAGCTCGAAATATTCAACCAAAGCGTTTTCGGTTTTTCTTCGAGTTCTTTTTGCTGCGCACTTTCGTTTGAAGCAAGTGTTCCCTGCATTTGTCCAACTTTTGCCCTATCACTTAAAGCCGTCGAATTGTTTTTTTCTTCCAAGGAAAACTCAACCATCTTATCTACGATAATCGACGGAGCTTTGTCATCGTTAATGCTAATTTTCCCCGTTATCGAAACAACTTTATCAGGCGCCATAAAACCCTTGATTTTATCATAAACCTTAGGGAAACAAACACATTCTACCGTACCGTACAAATCTTCAACGGTAACAAACGCCATAAACTGTCCCGACCTTGTCTGTAATTTCTTATAGGCAGAAATCATACCACCCATGGTAATTTGCTGTCCGTCGGAAATTTCACTATACGATTTCTCGCTCGTTTCTTCATCCTCGACAAACTCGCTCATCTTCAAGCAATTAAAGGTACAGTCGCTAAAATACGGCAAGAATTTTTCAAAAGGATGTCCACTAACGTAAACACCCAAAACGCCCTTTTCTTTGGATAATTTTTCCATAGTTTCATATTCAGGCACGTTAGGATAAACGATTTCTATTTCTTGCTCTTCCAAAATCCCGCCAAAAAGTGAAATTTGCGCCCCTGCTTTTTGCTTATCCAACGAATTTACACGCGCTAAAACGTCCTCGTAAACGTGTGCAAATTGCGAACGGGTATAACCGAAACAATCAAACGCCCCGGCGTAAATTAAACTCTCTACGATACGCTTATTAACAAACTTAGCGCAACGTCGAGCAAAATCGGAAAAATCCTTAAACAAACCGTTTTCGTCGCGTTCTTTGATAACCGCTTCAATCGCGTCTTGGCCAACGCCGCGCAATGCGCCAAGACCGATACGCACCCCATCGTTTTCAACCCAGAAAATAGACTTCGACTTATTAATATCAGGCGGATAAACGGGAATATTTTGTTCCTTCATATACATGATATATTTAGAAATTTCTTCTATTTTATCAATTCGATCGTTTAAAACGCCCGCAAGGAATTCTTTGCGATAGAAATATTTAAGATATGCCGTACGGTAAGCGATTACGGCATACGCCGCCGCGTGCGATTTATTGAAAGCATACGAAGCAAAGCTTTCCATATCGGCAAAAATTTTCGCCGCAATCTCAGGCGCAATTCCCTTAGATACGCAGCCCGTAATACCGCTCGAGGGATCGCCGTAAATAAATTTATCCTTTTGTTCCATCAGCTCTTTTTTCTTCTTTTTCGACATAGCACGACGAACGAGGTCGGCTTGTCCAAGCGAATAGCCCGCAAGCTGTTGGAATATTTGCATAACCTGTTCTTGATAGATGATAACGCCGTAAGAGTTCTTTAAAATAGGCTCTAAGTGCGGTGTATCATAGACAATTCTTTCAGGATAATGCTTATTTTCAATATATTTAGGAATGAAGTCCATAGGACCGGGACGGTAAAGCGAAATACCTGCAATCAAATCTTCCAAACAGTTCGGCTGAAGATCTTTCATAAACTTCTTCATACCGCCTTGTTCAAGTTGGAATACCGCGTCCGTATCCCCAGACGAAATAAGCTGATACGCCTCGGGTACGTCCACCCCGATTTCATTGAAATCAATGTCTATACCGTGTCCTTCTTTAATATAAGTGAGCGTGTTTTCGATATCCGTTAACGTCGTCAAAGCAAGGAAGTCCATTTTCAACATTCCCACAGCCTCAACTTCTTTCATATCAAACTGCGTTACGATATCTTCACCGTTTCTTGCAAGCGGTACGTTATCCGCTAAAATCTTATTACAAATAACGACACCAGCAGCGTGTTCGGACGTGTTTTTGGGCATACCTTCAAGCTTTAAGCCCATATCGATAACTCTACGAAGATCGTTGTTCGTTTCATAGACTTCTATAAACTCAACGTTGCGTTTTTTCTTTTGTTCCGCCAACTTTTTCTCTATTTCAGCGCGCTTTTCTTCCGACAAATTCGGATCTTCCAATTGCGCCTCAATCGCGGGGATTTTTAACCCCAAAAGCTCTTTAATCGTCGATTTTCCGTCCATGAGCTTTGCTACCTTATCCGTTTCCGAATAAGATATACCCATAACCCGTCCAACATCTTTAATAACGGCGCGCGAAGCAAGCGTGCCGAAGGTAACAATCTGCGCTACGTTTTCAGGATGGTATTTTTTACGTACGTATTCAATAGTTTCGTGCCTGCGACGCGTACAAAAATCGACGTCGAAGTCGGGCATAGAAACACGGTCGGGATTCAAAAAACGCTCGAAAATCAAATCATATTTTAACGGATCAACGTCCGTAATTCCAATGGAATAAGCAACGATACTGCCTACCCCCGAGCCACGCCCCGGACCAACGGGAATCCCATGCAAACGTGACCAGTTAATATAATCCCAAACAATCAAGAAATAGTCCGCAAAGCCCATTTTAATGATAATTCCCAGCTCGTATTCTACTCTTTCCTTGATTGAATCGGTAATATCTTTATAGCGACCGGCAAGCCCTTCCCAGGTAAGCCTACGCAAATATTCAGGGGAAGTCGATCCGTCCTCAGGCTTGTACAAAGGAATAAGCGAAGTATCACGAATAGGATCTCCGTAAGGCGTAATATCAAACACGGGCTCTTCTATCTTATTTGCAATTACTCTCGTATTCGTAATCGCCTCGGGAACGTAGGAAAACAATTCCGCCATTTCGTCGCCCGATTTCAGATAAAATTCCTGCGTATCAAATTTCATACGCTTAGGATCGGCAAGCGTCTTTTTCGTTTGTATGCACAACAATACGTCGTGCGCTTCCCAATCCTCTTTCTCGATATAATGCACGTCGTTCGTGGCTACAAGCCCGATACCCAGCTCTCTTGCAAGCTTAATCAAGTCGGGCAATATTTGCTTTTCTTCCTCAATTCCGTGGTCTTGGATTTCGATATAAAAATCCTCGCCAAAGGTATTTTTCATATCAAGCGCAAATTCTCTTGCTTTTTCGTATTCGCCCTGCAATAAATACTGTGGAATACGCCCTGCAAGACATGCAGAAAGACAAATAACCCCTTCGCTGTACTTTTTAATCAAATTATAATCAATACGCGGCTTCCCGTAAAACCCGTCGATATAGGACATCGAATCAAGCTTTACAATGTTCTTGTACCCCGTTTTATTCTTCGCAAGCAGAACAATATGTTCCGTCTTTGTTCCAACTCTCTTATCAAGATAATTGTCCGTTGCATACAATTCGCAACCGATAATATATTTTATCCCCCTTTTAACGCATTCTTCAGCGAAATAGAGAGATGCGTACATATTTCCGTGATCGGTTACCGCACAACAGTCTATGTTGTTTTTTACAAGATAATCCACGAGGTCGTCAACCTTTGCCGCCCCGTCCAAGAGACTATATTCCGTGTGCAAATGTAAATGTACAAAATCCGTCATAATTTTCCTAAGTTTATCCCTATTTTTCTAATGTATCGTCCAGTTTTGCTGCAAGCTCCATAAGTCTGCGCATACGATGACTTAAACAGCTTTTACTCAATTTCAGAGAATCGGCAAGTTCCTGTAAACTCATTGCAGGATTATCCAAGCGAAATCTTGCCAATCCTTTTAATTCTTCGGAAAGATCTTCAAAAATCGCACTATCTTTCAACCTTTCAATCGCCATAACTTGTTTAACGGAAGCTTGTACCGTCTTTTCAACGTTTCCGGAATAACAATTAGCGGCTCGGTTGTTTTGGTTGGCTTCGTCTCGTTTTTCAACGATTACGGAAAACTTTTTTAAGCAACTACTCACGCCGATTAGCGACAAAAAGTCGGATATGATTTCTTTATTTTTAATATATACAACGTAGCTTTCTTTACGCTTAATAATCTTTGCAAGCAAGTCCATCGACCAAAGCATTTTGCAAAAATCATCCGCCGTTTTTTTGTCAGAAAATACAAACTCTAAATGATACCCGCTCTTTCCATTTTCAGACGGAATCATACAGCTTCCACTGCTTAAAAACGCACCTTTTATATACTCGATTTGGATATCCTCTTTTTTCTTAAAGCGTGTGGCTATGCCATAGCGAATATCTTCTTCATCGCGAGAAAGTAATCCCAGTTCCGCTAAAATCCACTTGGAATGCATGAGTGGACACTGTAAAACCAGCTTATCACGACCACTTAAACGGTCCATCGTCGCTACAACCGTAGGTTCAACGGAAAAGCTTTCCGTAAAGGCAGAAATAAAAAATTCGGCAACCGATTCCGTTTCAGTTACGATAAAAAAGGTGGGAATCCCCTCTTTTACGCCAAACTCCGCGCCGGCGCGAACGTAAGCGGAAAGCAATGCGGTTTTTTGCATTTTAAAATCTGCGCCTTTCTTTTCAGGCTTTCGCTTTTGTATTTTGGCAATTATTTCCTTTTTAATCTCTGAAGTAAAATTCATTTATCCGTATTATAACCTTTGCTTAAATTCCTTAAATCTAAAATTCGGCAATCTTCCGTCAATGTTGTCTATTCTATCCAAAGGGAAATTGATCCGACCAAGTTGTTCTTTGACGCGCTCAATTTCTCCCACTCTACTCGCGCTATGCGCGTCCGAATTGATTAAAAAGCGTACGGACGTTTTCAACGCCATATCCATCAGCTCTTCATCGGTAAAATGCGTTTTCTTGGAGTTCAATTCAATGTAAGTACCATAGTCAGACGCTACCTTCGCAACCTCTAAACTATTGCATTTACAAAGATAATTAACGTGTGTTAAAGCATCGATAGGATTATTTTTAATGGTATTACAGTACGCAAGAGTATTATTTTGAATGAGTTTATCGCTATGTTTCAAATGCAATTTTTCCGTCGAATAATTTCTTGCAAAAAAGCTAAAAAACTGACTGATAAACGGCTTATACCAAACACAAAGATGCGTACCGCAAAGATACACGTCAAAATCCTCAAAATCAGTTTCCTTTAAATCACTATGTCCTTCCACCCCAAGTACATTTGCTTCAATCCCAACAAGGACTTTTACACCCGTTTTTCTCGTCGCTTCTTCACACTGCGCGCGGTATTCTTTAATTTTCCGCCTGCGCAGTCCAAAAACAACGTGCGTATAGCCATGATCGGTTATCGCTATTTGCTGCAATCCTTGCTCTTTTGCTTTTTCCGCATTTTCGAGCACGGTATTTTTTCCGTGAGAGAAAGGCGTATGCGTATGATAATCAGCTGTTAATATCATTTAATTCTCCTTTAATTATAACGCGAATCTCTTCCTCTAAACTCACGCCAAACCGCTTAAAAACTTCGTTTTTTACACGTCTAATAAGCTTTAGAAAGTCGTTTTGCGTTGCTCCGCCCTCATTGAGCATAAAATTTGCGTGTGAACGCGAAACTACCGCTCCGCCTTCGCGCAAGCCTTTTAATCCCGCAGCTTCTATGAGTCGCCCAGCCGAGTCCCCCAACGGATTTTTAAAAACACATCCCATACTCTTCCCTTTGGGTAAAGCGAAACGGTTTTGTAAGACGTTTTTTCGAACGGCACAAACGCTTTTCTCGTCACTGTTTTTGAGCTCTAACTCAACGCCGAGTATTACCCCGTCGTTTTCCATAAAAACACTCTTTTTATAAGAGTAACAACAGGAATGATTATTGAGCAGGCACAATCGTTTTTGCTTGTAAATCAAGACTTTTTTAACGATATCGGACATATATTTCCCGTTTGCGCCTGCATTCATATATACAGCGCCCCCGATCGTACAAGGTATGCCCGCCAAAAATTCCGCTCCGCTTTTGCCATTCAATTGACAAGCGTCTAAAAGTGCGGATGACGTCACCCCTGCCTCGACGAATACTCCGCTCGAAAATTCCATAGACTTGAGTTTTTTTGTTAGAATGATCGGTATTTCAAGCGTCTCGTCAGGCGGTAAAGTGTTGCTAATATTGCCAAGCACTAAAAAATCCATTCTATTATCGACAAAAAAGTCGCATAGCCGTGTCGTTTCCTTTAAAGTTTTTGGATAAAACGCTATTTTCGCTTTTCCTCCAACTCCGACCGTAGAATGTTTTGCAAAATCAAAATTCTCTTCATACTCGCAAGTTATGCCGTTACTTAGCAAACGTTCCAAAAGCTCTTTCAAATTATACCACCTTATTGTAACATATTTTTCTTTTTTTTGAAAGTGTTTGAATGAGTTTTTTGAAAATTTTTAAAACTCCGCGCAAATAAACCCTCTTGCAACTTTCTCTTATTTATATGTTACAAGGCTACAGAAATGACAATATAACAATCCGCCGTCGGCTTTTTGCGCGGCGGCGGATAATTTTTATTCAGTTTCAACGTCAAAATTTGAACAAAAAATCTTTCCGTTTAAATATGAAAGAAACTCTAAGTCAAAAAATCTCAAAGAATATGCTACAAGCTGTTGTCTAGATGCATGGAACGCCTTATTTTTCGCTTCACTGCCATATTTCATATCTCCAACCACAGGACACCCGATATGCGCCAAATGTGCGCGAATTTGATGCGTTTTCCCCGTATGTAAAAGGATTTTTAGTTTAGACCTTTCCCCAAATCTCTCCATCACAGAATATTCTGTTATTATTTTTTCAGCCCTTTCTTTAGGATGGTCAAAAATTTGAACTTTTGCTTTTTCGCTGTCCTTTTTTAAATACGCCGTCAAAATTCCGGAATTGCTTTGGGGTGAACCAAAACATAAAGCGTGATAAATTTTCTCCGCCGTACGTTCCTTAAACGCAGATAAAAGCTCCTTTTCCGCCCTTTCATTTAAGGAAAATACCATTAAGCCCTTTGTGTTTCTATCAAGCCTATGAATAAATCCACAGGTATTACCTTTTTCCCTACGCAAAGCCGCGTAAATCGCCTCGGAGTTTACCCCGCTCGACTTATCGATTACAACGACGTTTTCGTCTTCGTAAACCACTGAAAAAACGGGTTTTTGAACTTGTTTATCCGTTAAATAATAACATACCTCGTCCCCAACCGTCAATTGCACGTTTTGCCCGATTTTTTTCCCGTTTACCTTAATGTCCTTGTTTTTTAAAAGCATCGTCCAATAAAGCGAGGCTTGTGCGTAATTATTTTCGGTAAATTCCTTTAAAGTTGTCTCTTCTTCACAAATTAACCGTAACATTTATACCGCCTAAAAAATCACGACCGCCGTTCCTTGAAGAGCGACGGTCGAATTTTAATTATTTCGTCAAATTTTCCAAAAGCCTATTCGTCTACCATTATTCTTTGGACTTCTTTTGCTTTTTGGTTTTAGGTTCATCATAATCTTCAAGCGTTTCGTTGGAAGGCTTAACTACGAGCAAGATAATGATCAAAATAGCCATTACACCTGCGATACTAAACAAAATGATAGAAACCATATTGTTCTTCAACCATTCGTTTTCGCCTTTGATAACGTCCGCTTCAGAATCTACGGAAACAACCATATAAGCACCGGCGTCGTATGCCGCAACGTCGGGATCGGTAAAGTATGCAAATACTAAATACATACCCGTTTTTTGAGGAGCAAAGGATTGAGAATCAGGCATCCAAGCATAATCGTTATCGGAATTTGCCCAATCGTCCGGATGTAAGTCCTTATCAATCTTATGGTTGAACTCGTCAATTTCCAAGAATGCGTCTTTGATGAGCGTTCTTGCAGATGCTTCGTCGCCGGCAATTTCCATTGCGTAAGCAAGCATATAAAGATCAAGGCCGCGTTCTTCAACGGTTGTCTTCAACGTCTTTGCTCTGTTTGCAATCGACGAATAGGAAATGTCGTAAAGCTTGCTAACAAGCGTATTTTCAATCTTAGAACGATCAATATAGAACAATGCGTATTCAGTATCAGCGTCGGCAGAACCAATTACGTCAAAGGAAGGCAAATCATACGTTTCGTAAAGAACTTCCGTTTCCTTCTTCTTACCGCCGTCTTCAACCTTCAACCCTTTGTTTGCAACTTTAAAGCTGAAGGAAGGAATTTGCTCAATCGACCAAATATTCGAAGCACTAACGTCCACCAATTCGCCGTCGAGGTAATACTTCATGTTGTTACCAGCTTTGTCAACTGCAAAAATCTTGAACTCGTAAGTTCCCGCTTGGGTAACTTCTAATTTCAACGAGGACGCAGATAAGCCGGAAGACGTCTTTGCCGTATTGCTCGAACCAGTCTTATAACTAATGGTGAATTTGAGATTGCTATAACCGCCGTTATCAGTGAATAACCCTTTCATAGAAGGCAAGTACAAATAAGAACTTTCGCCTGCGGAAAGCAACAAATTACCGTCGTCGTCTCTTTCCAAATCTGCAAGCGCCGCAACGAAATCGGTGTAGGCTTGATTTTCCGTAAATTTATTTTTAAGATCGCTCTTATCGCTCTCATCAAGTTCAAGGAAGGTGTATTTCGCGCCTTCATCATTGTTTGCGTAAACTTGAATGTAATCGATATCGGTATAACCTTCCGTCGCAGTAAATCCAGCTTTCGTCGTATCCACTTGCGTTCTTGCCTTTGCAAGATACCAATCGAGCATATAATTGTCTTCGTTAGCGCCGTCGTCGGTAAGCGTAATCATAATAGATACGTATTCCGTACCGCCGGAGGTCTTATAAACGGTCGTGGACTTGTCCGTTCCCGAGTCATTATACGTGTAGTTTGTTTCAAGGAAATACGTCGTCGTGGAAAGCGTTTGATACTCGGGCGCTTTCATTACTTTATCAGTAGCGGTAGATTCGTCAAATTCTTTCTTTGCCGCAGCTGCATCGTCGGGATCGTATTGATAATACTTAAGTTTCTTGGTAACCGTTCTATCCAAAACGTCCACTACTTCATAATCCAAAGCAAATGCAGTACCGAGCACGTAACCGTCGATATCTTCGTTTACAACAAGTACGGGAGCGGTATTGTCCACGAACTTATTGTTAGCATTCACGGTAAGCGATTGACCGTTGATTTGATGCAACAAAAGCGCAGCTTTCGCATCGTTCTCGGTCTTTGCCGTTATAGCTAAAGAATAAATCTTCTTGCTCGTATCATACTCAGCGAAATTAACGGCAATATTTTTGAACGCACCAATCGTGTTAGTGTTTCCGCCCTCTTCCTTCAAAACAACTGCAAAAGAATCGTTTACTTCCGCCGTGTCTTGATCCAAAGCCGCCAAACTAAGCGTGAGCTTCTTCGTCGCGTCAACGTCAAAAAGCGTAGTCGAATCGTTTACGGAAACCTTGACGTTGTTTCCGTCCTTTGTGAATACGACCTTATTAACCGCCTTTTCGTCCTTCGTTGCCGTCAAGGACGCTGCTTCAAACGTGAATACGAGTTCCGTGAAATCAAGACCGGTCAATGTAAAGTCCATATTCATATACTTTTCTTGAACGGTGTTTTCCGATTTTTCGTACCACTTTAATGCAAGGTCACGAGTATAGGAAACTTTACCGCCGTTGGAAAGTTCCATTTTAAATTCACCCGTTTCGCCGCTGCCATCTTTGGATAACGATGCCTGCGACGTCGTGAAAATCGTCGCTAAAGAATACGTGCTATCTGCAGCTTTCGCTGTATAGGAGTTCATAACCGCTCCGCCCAATGCCGCCGTACCGATAACACCTGCTACTAATAAAGTTAAAAGTTTGTTTTTTTGATTTTTAATCATCAGAGAATGCCTCGTCTTTTTCTCGTAAGTCCCCTTACGATAATTGTGCTTTTTTTATTTTACACTTAAAACGAATTTTTGTCAAACGCATTTCAAGCCTATTTTCGTATTTTTTAATATTTTCGTGATTTTTTACTAAAATTTCACGAAAAATCCCTGTCAAACGCCCGTAATTAGTTCTTTTTCGGCAACAGCGCGGAAAATTTAAACTCTTTCCAAGGCGTTTCGGTTTCAGGCGGATACGCCATAAATTTCATACGCTCTTTGCTTATCGGATGAGTAAATGAAAGCGAATACGCCCAAAGCGCGAGCTTACCCTTCTGCGCAAGCGCCCCACCGTAACGCATATCCCCGAATACCGGATGAGAAATCCCCGCCATTTGTACCCGAATTTGATGCGTTCTACCGGTGTGCAACCGCACTTCCGTCAGCGCATATTTTTCCGTTTTTTCAAGAACTTTATAGTCTAACTCGGCGAATTTAGCCCCGTCTTCCGTAGGCGTGCATATATATACGATATTGTTTACGGTGTTCTTTCTTAAGTAATTTGTAATCGTACCGCGTTCGGTATCAGGCGCGCCGCAAAGTACGGTAAGATATTTCTTCTCGAAATCCCCCGCCTGCATTGCCGTACTTAATCTTGAAGCCGCTTTTGACGTCTTCGCATAAACCATTACGCCGCCTGTCGGTCTATCCAACCTATGCACAAGCCCAACGTAAACGTTTCCGGGTTTATTATAAGTAATTTTTATATACTCTTTTACCATATCGAGTAAGTTTTCATCCTTACTCTCGTCAGGACAACAAGCCGTCATTTGCGGTTTTAAAACAACGATAATATGGTTGTCCTCGTATAAAATACCAAATTTAGGCGTGTAAGCCTCACCGCCCTGTTTATTTTCCATAACTTCACTCATTGATAAACATTCCTCCTGCGCCGCAAGGCAAAGAAATCCCTTCTTCCGTTTTTATACCCACTTCGTATGCCTCTGCTCTGCCCAAAAATCCTTTCATTGTCAATTCGAGAATATTCTTCAAAACCATAGGCTGCAACCCGGTTGTATAGCTATTGATAAGCACGAACAAAGGATTGTCACAAAGCACCTTTGTGCAAAGTCCTACGAACTTAAATAAATCGTTTTCAATCTTCCACATTTCTCCATTAGGGCCCCTGCCGTACGAGGGCGGATCCATGATAATTGCATCGTATTTATTCCCGCGTCGAATCTCACGTTGAACAAACTTTAAGCAATCGTCCACGATATAACGAATTCCCGTATTAATCCCCGAAAGACGAGCGTTTTCTCCCGCCCGTTCAACCATACCCTTCGCCGCGTCAACGTGCGCGACCTGCGCCCCTGCCTTCGCGCAAGCAACGGTCGCGCCGCCAGTATAAGCGAAAAGATTTAAAACCTTTATAGGCCGCCCTGCGTTTTTGATAAGCTCGAACATTTTTTCCCAGTTAACAGCCTGCTCAGGGAAAAGCCCCGTATGTTTAAAGCCCATGGGCTTAATTTTAAATTGAAGATCTAATTTCTCGTAAGAAATATTCCATTCGTCAGGAATGGGCTTTAAAATCTTCCAACCGCCACCGCCCTTTTCGCTGCGTTTATAATACGCGTTCAGCTTTGGATAGGAAAACATATCAAAGGACGACGACCAAATAACCTGCGGATCGGGACGAAGCAAATAAACGTCCTTCCAACGTTCTAATTTATAACCGTCTCCAGTCGCGATAATGGAATAATCCGACCAGTTTTGTGAAATTTTCATATAAACCTCTGAAAACTATTGAAATTTACGCCAAAAAGGCATATTTTCACATATTATCATCTTAATATTATATACGAAAATCAATTTATTGTAAAGTGTTTTTAAGCGAAAAGCCTCTTTAAAAACCATTTTCTTGCCAGAATTTCTTTAAAAAAGAATGAAAAAACAAAAAAATGAAAAAAACTTTTTAATTTTTATAATCTTTTTTTAATTTTTGCAAAAAAACAGTTGACAAATGATTTTGTTTTTAGTATTATAAATAAGCTGTTCAGGCGAGTTATGTAAAATTTGCTTGGAAAGTGAAAATATCGCGGGGTGGAGCAGCTAGGTAGCTCGTCGGGCTCATAACCCGAAGGTCGCAAGTTCGAATCCTGCCCCCGCAACCATATGGCGGCGTAGCTTAGTTGGTTAGAGCGATCGGTTCATACCCGATAGGTCATAAGTTCGAATCTCATCGCCGCTACCATCACAAATACACGGAAATTTCGTTGAATATAGATGGCCCGTTGGTCAAGCGGTTAAGACACCACCCTTTCACGGTGGTAACATGGGTTCGAGTCCCGTACGGGTCACCAAAAGCCAACTACGAAATTTCCGTTATACATATTTTGGCCCGTTGGTCAGCGGTTAAGACTATCGCCTTCACAGTGGTAGTATGGGCTTCGGAAAATCTTTGATTTTTTTTGAGCGTAAGCGAAAGCCCCCGTACGGTACGGGACAAAAACAAAATATATTATGGCCCGTTGGTCAAGCGGTTAAGACACCACCCTTTCACGGTGGTAACATGGGTTCGAGTCCCGTACGGGTCACCAGCAAATCTCTAAATCGAACATCGTTCGGTTTAGGGATTTTGCTTTTTGGTTCCCCGTACGGGAATGGTGAAGAACACGTCGGTTCGCGCGAGGCGATTTATCGCCGACGCTCTCCGAGGGTTCCCTTTTAAGGGTATCGGAGTTTCCCGCGAAAATGTTCGATTTAGGTTGGTTAAGGGTCACCAGCAAAAAGGAAGATACATGTCGTATCTTCCTTTTTGCTTATGTTTCCTCGTATCGTACGGGACTCGAGGGTGGGAGCCGTTTTGCGAGAGCAAAACGCTTTGCCGACGACACCCCTCTTTTTCATTAAAGTTTGCGGCAAAGGACGCCATTGAGAATGGCGGAGCGGGGCGCGCCGCTAAAGGCGAGAGTCCCGTACGGGAAAGCTGACGCCCCCATCGGGTGACGCTCATTCTTCGCTATTCCGTCGCCTTGCTCCTTACGGAAAAATGCGAGCGTCTATACGCGAGCGTTTTTCTTTTCCGAAAGGGCTCCACCTGTGGAGTATCGGCAAGCCTCCGTACGGGTCAAATTTTCAATTTAATATTTTGATATTTTTTAGAATGAGCCTTTATAATTTCAACATTTTTTTCGTTGCTTATTATCCAAACAATATTCTTGTTTTTTTTATTAAACCCTGCTTTTTCTATATACCCGTTTGTTTTTCTAATAATAAGCCATTTTTCATATATAGGCGCGCCACGAGAATTGTAAGTTTCTTTCTTTTCTTTAGTTATACTCTCTATTTCCGTCCATTTCAAATAATTCAATCGACCAAAAATACATTGAATTATAATTCCGTCTGCCGTAAAAATAGCCCATTCAAAAGAACGCAAAAAGAATATAGTCGCAACAATTAACAACGCCGAAAAAAAGCTATAATAAG
>JAFVRE010000004.1 GCA_017504465.1 Clostridia bacterium
AGGTTACTGGTGCGATATGGACAACCCTTACGTTACCTATCACGACGATTACATTGAATCAGAGTGGTGGGCAATCAAAAAAATTCACGAAAAGGGCTTGCTTTACAAGGGCCATAAAATCGTGCCTTATTGCCCTCGTTGCGGAACGGCGCTTTCTTCGCACGAAGTTGCGCAAGGCTACAAGGACGTAAAACAAACGACGGCGTTTGTTAAATTTAAAGTTGTACGCAAGGAAAATACGTATATTCTCGCTTGGACGACGACGCCTTGGACGCTTCCTTCCAACGTCGCGCTCTGTATGCATCCCGATTACGAATATGCGGAAGTGCAAATGACCGAGTCTGGCGAAAAATACATTCTCGCCAAAGAGCTTATGGTATCCGCGCTCGGTGAAGACGGCTATGAAGTGCTTTCCGTCAAGCCTGGTAAAGAATACGAATACGTAGAATACGAACCGTTATTCCCGTTCGCAAAAGAAAAATTTAATTTCCGCGAAAAAGCATATTACGTAACCAACGATGGTTACGTCACCTTGTCCGACGGTACGGGCGTCGTTCATATTGCGCCTGCGTTCGGTGAAGACGACTACAAAGTCGGCAAGAATTACGGTTTGCCCGTCGTACAGCTTATCGACGAAGAGGGTAAATTCCCTTGCGGTTGCGGCGAATTTACGGGCGTGCACGCGCAAACTGCTGATCCCGCCATCGTTAAGGATTTAAAATCCCGCGGTTTACTTTTAAAAACGCTTGATATTATGCACAACTATCCGTTCTGCTGGCGTTGCGACACTCCGCTTATTTACTATGCGCGTTCGAGCTGGTTTATCAAGGTTACGGCAATTAAAGACCGCTTGATCGAAACCAATCGTTCGGTAAACTGGATGCCTGACACTATCAAAGAAGGCAGAATGGGCAACTTCCTTGAAAACGTTATCGACTGGGGCTTATCAAGAGACAGATATTGGGGTACGCCTTTGCCTGTTTGGGTATGTCCCGATTGCGGTGAGATAGAAGTAATCGGTTCTCGCGCGGAACTCGTTGAAAAATGCGGTGCGCCTAAGGATATTGAACTCCACAGACCTTATCTTGACGGCTTGACATGCAAGTGCGCAAAGTGCGGTGGCAGTATGAGCCGTGCGCCCGAAGTTATCGACTGTTGGTTCGACTCGGGTTCCATGCCTTTCGCGCAATACCATTACCCGTTTGAAAACAAGGAAGTATTCGAACAAACCTTCCCCGCGGATTTCATTTCCGAAGCAGTTGACCAAACTCGCGGTTGGTTCTATACGTTGCTCGTAATCTCGACCTTACTCTTTGATAAAGCGCCGTTTAAGAACTGTATCGTACTCGGTCACGTCAACGACAAAAACGGCGTGAAGATGAGTAAGCATAAGGGTAACGTAGTAGATCCTTGGACGGTACTTGATAAACAAGGCGCAGACGCAGTACGTTGGTATTTCTATACGTCTTCAGCTCCTTGGTTGCCTTCGAGATTCTACCCCGAAGCAGTTAGCGAAGCGCAAAGAAAATATATGGGGACCCTTTGGAATACCTACGCGTTCTTCTGTTTGTACGCGGATGTGGATGGGTACGATCCCTCAAAGTACGATATTAAAACCTGTAAGCTTTCGTTGATGGATAAGTGGATCTTGTCCAAACTCAACACGCTCATAAAAACGGTTGATGAAAATCTCGCAGTATATAATATTATAGATAGCGCGCGCGCGTTGCAGGATTTCATTGATATTCTTTCCAACTGGTACGTTCGTCGTGGCCGTGATAGATACTGGGGCAGCGAAATGACGGACGACAAGGCGGCAGCTTATACTACGCTTTGGTACGTACTCGTTACGTTTGCAAAGCTTACCGCGCCTTATACGCCGTTTATTGCCGAAGAAATGTATCTCAATCTCGTTCCCAACTTCTTCAAAGACGCGCCCAAGTCCGTGCATTTGTGCGATTTCCCTGTTTGCGACGAAACCATGCTTGACGCTCAGCTTGAAAAAGGTATGGACGTAGTGCTTGATATCGTTAATCTCGGCCGTTCGGCAAGAAACACTGGCAACGTGAAGAACCGTCAGCCTCTTTCCGAAATGTACGTGGTTTCCGTACGCGACGTTGAGCTTGACGAAGGCTTAAAGACAATCGTTCTCGACGAGCTTAACATTAAAGAATTTAAATCCGCAAGCGACGCAAACGAGTTTATTTCGTACAAACTCAAACCTCAGCTTAAAACGCTTGGTCCTAAGTACGGCAAAAAGCTTGGTTTAATTTCCAAATTCCTTACCGAATGTGATGCCCGCAAAGTTGTTGAAAGCGTGCAAAACGGCGGAACGTACGTGTTGGATACGGATAGCGAAGTTACGCTTACCGAAGAAGATTTGCAAATCTTTACCGAAAGTAAAGCAGGCTTCATTTCCGCAAGTGATAAAGGCGTAACCGTTGCATTGAACACGAAACTTACCGACGAACTCATTGAAGAGGGTATCGAACGTGAACTTGTTTCTAAAATCCAAACAATGAGAAAGGAAGCTGACTTCAATATCACAGACCGTATTGAGATTTATTATCAAGCAAGCGGCAAAGTATCGCAAGTTCTGGCAAAAGGCACCTTTAAAGACGACGTTTTAGGTGTTTTGGTTGCGGAAGGCACAGCAAACGGCTTTACGAAAGAAGTGGACGTCAACGGCGAAAAGGTTACCTTGACTCTCGTGAAAGCGTAACACCATATATATAATATAATAATGTAAGCGCGACAGTTGTTTATAAAGCTATCGCGCTTTCTTTTTGAAAAATTTTCAAAAAAAGGCAAAAAAACTTAAAAAAATGTCGAAAAAACAGTTGACTTAAAGGAATTAATATGGTAATATATACAAGCTGTCCGCGAGAAAGCGCAAAAAGAGAGTGAAAAGAAAAAATAAATAAAATTTTTTCAAAAAACTCTGAAAAAATGCTTGACAAAGGGAAAGGCTTGTGGTAAAATAGACAAGCTACCGTCGAGAAGCGGTTGGCACCGAGCTGTAGCTCGGGAAATGCAGATTAAAAATGG
>JAFVRE010000005.1 GCA_017504465.1 Clostridia bacterium
ATACCGCCTTGGAAACAGCCGACTACGAAAGCAAGCAACCAGAATTGCCATTGTGCCTTTAAGAAGAGAGCGAAGATAGAAACTGCTACGTAACCTAAAATACAAACGGTGATAAGATGTCTATCTTCAAACTTCTTGGAAAGTCTGCCGATAATAATCGCGCTAGGGAACGCAACGATTTGCGTTAAAAGCAGGGCAAGTAAGAGTTGAGTGGATTCGAGATTCAAAACGTCTTGACCGTAAATGGTCGCCATTTTAATAATGGTATAAGCGCCGTTGATGTAAAGGAAGAACGCGATAAGGAACAAGAACGCTTTTTTGTTGGTCTTAATTTCCTTGTAGATTTGTCCCAAGCGCACGAACGTATCCTTAACGGGATGTTCGGGTTTTGCAAGGAAATGGCGTTGCTTATAGTTCTTAGCAAGAGGCATAGTGAATGCAAACCACCAAGCCGCCGTAATCAAGAAGGAAATAGTCATACGCGCTTGCATAGGCATTACGGTATTAGGCACGCCAAGTACGAGCGCAAGACAGACTACGAAAGGAATACAACTTCCGATATATCTCCACGCATAACCGTTTGCGGAGACGTTGTGCAGTCTATCTTCGGTAGTTACGTCGGAGAGCATAGAGTCATAGAACACACAAGACGACGATAAACTCGAATCGGTGATTATATACACGATAGCAAATAGAATAGCGGTCATGAAAGGCAAGGAAAGCAGTACGCAACCGCAAATACCGAGCCCTGCGAAAATCAAGAAGAATTTCTTTTTCCCGCTAAAGTCCGCCATCGTACCGAAAATAGGGCAGACGAACAAAGAGATGAGAGCGACGATAGAAGATACCGCGCCCCAGATGGACGTCGCCATACCGGACGAGTCGTTTCCGGCTAAGCTTGAAAAATAGATGGGAATGATCGTCGATGCGAACAATACGAACGCGGAGTTGCCTACGTCGTACAGCACCCATTTCTTCTCAAGCGGCGTAAGCCGTTTGCTTGCCGTTGCCGTAGCTTCGGCGGTTGTTGTTTGATTACTCATGAATTATTCCTCCTCTGTAATCTTTATCAAAAATATTATCAATCGCGCCCGTTTGCGCGGTTGTTTCTATATCTTCGAAAAATTTAGCGATACTCTCTACTCCTAACGGAATCGCGTCTTCAAGGTCTTTATACAAATCCGCATTGATTGTCAAGCACCCTTTTTCGTCTTCGTGGAAAAAGAGCATTCCGCTATATTTTTCTTGCATGTTCATCTTTTTGAGCAGGGCATGTACGAGTCTATGCACAAATTTAAACCTACACGAGAATACACCATTGATCAATTTCAAAGTCCTAACGGAGCGCCGTACTTCGTCTTGCTTTACGTCTAAAATGCTCGCTCCTGCTTGAACTGCCCGTTTAGACGCCTTTAAATGCTTGGAATGGTTTTTACCGAACACTTGCTTGTCTTCTCTGCGTAAAATATACTTATCAAATTCCGACTCAATTCGTCCGTGGGAAACGCCCGTATCTTCGAGTTCGTAAACTCTTGGATGGCAGGCATTATCGAGCGTAAAATGACAGATGAACCCAGCCGTGTACGCGGCGAGCGCGGTATTTTCATAGTTTTCCACAGATTGAGAACAAATTTTTTTCGCCGCGGAAACAAAGAAATCCTTTGCGGGAAGATAATGTAACTCCAGCGCTTTTTTTCTCGTTTGGTTTGCTTTAAAGGGCTGATGATAGAAAAGCAGGTCAGGACCGACAAGCCCGAGCAAAAAACAATCCTTATACGGTTCAAACGCATCTTTAAAGCGTGTAGGCAGGAACTCGAAAATGCGCTCCCCAAAACGTTTATGGGCGTAAATTGCGGGCATGAATGAAAACTCCTTAAAATCCAAAAACTATCCGTTGATGGAACTTAAAACTTCTATTAACACAACGTTAATAAAAGTATAACATATTTTTAGAAAAAAGATAGTTTATAGCAATAAAAAATCAAAAAAAATCGTAAATAAATTCAAACCCGCCCCAAAATACCCGATTTGGTATGGGTTGCGCAAGTTTTTTTCAAGCTATTTTTAAAAAAGCACGGCTAAACTATTTACTTTTTCGTGAAAATATGTTATAATCAAACGAATGTTCGCGCAAGGGATAATCCCTGGCCTAAATTTCTATCTTTTTCTAAGAGGATAGGGTGGAGCAAAATCGTAGTCGAAGGAGTGGACAAAAAGGACTTTTATGGAATTTAAACTCAAATCGCCCTTTTCACCGACGGGCGATCAACCGCAAGCAATTAAAAAATTGACGGAAGGCGTGCTCGACGGAATGAGGACGCAGGTTCTTGTCGGCGTTACCGGCAGCGGTAAAACCTTCACAATGGCAAACGTTATCAAAAACGTCAACCGTCCTACTCTCGTAATCGCGCACAATAAAACGCTTGCCGCGCAGCTCTGTAACGAGTTTAGAGAATTTTTCCCTGAAAATCGCGTCGAATATTTCGTGTCGTACTACGACTATTATCAGCCTGAAAGCTATATTCCTTCCACCGATACGTATATCGAAAAGGATTTGAGCTTAAACGACGAAATAGACAAACTCCGCAATAGCGCCACGTGTTCGCTTATGGAGCGCAGGGACGTTATCGTGGTGGCATCCGTGTCCTGCATTTACGGGCTCGGCGCGCCCGAGGAATATTTCCGTTTGTCGTTATCCTTACGGCCGGGTATGGAATGGGAACGCAACGCGTTGCTTCGAAAGCTTATCGAATTACAATATTCGCGCAACGATATTGATTTCAAGCGTTCTACCTTCCGCGTTCGCGGCGATAACGTGGAAATTTTTCCCGCGTCAAACTCGGAAGTGGCTATACGTGTCGAGTTTTTCGGGGATGAGATTGATAAAATTTACGAAGTGGAGGCGTTGACGGGCAACAAGCTGAACGAGCTTTCGCACGTGGCGATTTTTCCCGCAAGTCAATATGCGGTGGGTACGGAGAAATTACGCGGCGCGCTGTCCATGATAGAAACGGATTTGCAAGGCGAGGTAAAAGCCTTTGAGGACAGCGGAAAGCTTTTAGAGGCGCAACGTTTAAAGCAGCGCACCGAGCACGATTTGGAAATGCTTAGAGAAATCGGGTATTGTAGCGGGGTGGAAAATTACAGCCGATATTTCGACGGAAGACGCTCGGGCGAGCCGTCCTTTACCTTGCTCGACTATTTTCCGCAGGGTGAATTTTTAGTATTTATCGACGAAAGTCATATGACTATTCCGCAGATTAGAGCTATGTACCACGGCGATTTTTCCCGCAAAAAGAACCTCGTCGATTACGGCTTCCGTATGCAAGCGGCGTATGATAACAGACCGCTTACGTTCGACGAATTTGACGCCCGCGTACCCCAGCTAATTTGCGTTTCCGCCACACCTGCCCCCTACGAATTAGGTCAAGCAGGCCAAAAAGTGGAGCAATTAATACGTCCGACGGGCTTACTCGATCCCCAAATCAGCATAAAACCCACGCGTGGACAGATAGACGACTTGCTATCCGAAGTGAAAACAGTTGTAAACGACGGGGGCAGGGTATTGATTACCACGTTAACCAAGAAAATGTCGGAAGAGCTTACCGACTATTTAAAGGAGCGTTCTATCAAGGTAAAATATATGCACAGCGACATTGATACGTTAGAGCGCGTGGATATCGTCAACGGGCTTAGAAGCGGCGATTTTGACGTGCTTTGCGGCATCAATCTATTAAGAGAAGGGTTGGATTTACCCGAAGTCAAGCTCGTGGCGATTTTAGACGCGGACAAGGAAGGGTTCTTGCGCAGCGAAACGTCGCTTATACAAACAATCGGCAGAGCGGCGCGAAACAGCGAAGGTAGGGTAATCATGTACGCGGACACCGTGACGGACAGTATGCGTCGAGCAATCGACGAAACCGACCGCCGTCGAAAAATACAGGACGAGTACAACAAAGCGCACGGCATTACGCCAAAAACGATTGTCAAAGAAATTAAATCCACCTTAAACATTACCAAAAAGCGTTCGGATAGCGACGATATTCCTTTGAAGGAAATCCCCGACGAAATCGAAAAACTCAAAGCTTTGATGAAACTTGCAAGCGGTCAGCTTGACTTTGAAAGAGCAATCGAGATTCGTGAGAAAATCGCTGAACTCAAACTTAAATTAAGACGACTTGGAAAGTAGCTATTTAGACGAAGTCAATTCATTCATAAGAGGTATTTATGGACGAAATAATTATTAAAGGCGCAAAGCAAAACAACTTAAAAAACGTCAACCTGACCATTCCCCGTAACAAGCTTACCGTGTTCACGGGGCTTTCGGGCAGCGGTAAATCCACGCTCGCATTCGATACTATTTTTGCGGAAGGTCAACGCAGATACGTGGAGAGTTTGTCTTCGTATGCCCGTCAGTTTTTAGGGCAAATGGAAAAGCCCGACGTCGAGAGTATAGAAGGGCTTTCGCCCGCCATTTCTATCGACCAAAAAACCACCTCGCACAACCCGCGTTCAACGGTGGGTACGGTCACGGAAGTTTACGATTATTTCCGTCTTTTATTCGCGAGAATCGGAGTCCCGCACTGTCCCAAATGCGGCAAAGAAATCCGTCGTCAAACAGTGGACGAGATTGCCGACAAAGTAATGGCGATGCCCGAGGGGAGCAAAATATTAGTCAACGCGCCCGTCGTGCGCGGGAGAAAGGGCGAGTACGTTAAAGAACTCAACGCTTTTAAAAAGAGCGGATTCGGCAGAGTAAAAATAGACGGAATCGTCTATGACCTGCAAGAAGAAATCAGGCTCGAAAAGAATATTAAACACAATATTTCCGTCGTCGTGGATAGATTAATCGTCAAACCCACCATTCAAAAACGTTTGACGGACAGCTTGGAAACGGCGTTAAAGCTCGCGGACGGGTTGGTGGTGATTGATTGCGACGGCAACGAAGAATTATATTCCGTCAACTACGCTTGTCCCGACTGTAACGTTTCGCTTGAAGAAATCGAGCCGAGAATGTTCTCGTTTAATACCCCTTACGGCGCGTGTCCGGAATGCTACGGGCTTGGGTTTAGACAGGTAGTCGATCCCGATCTTATCTGCCCCGATAAAACCAAGACCTTGCGTGAAGGCGCAATGAAAGTTACGGGCTGGAATTTAGGCTCGCACACCATGGCGCTCATGGAAATTTCCGCCGTTGCGAAAGCGTACGGATTTTCCCTCGACGTGCCCGTAAAAGACCTTTCCAAAGAAGCGTACGATATCTTAATGTACGGGGCGGATGAAACGGTGGATATGACTTATGCGACTCGTTCTTTCAAGGGTAGTTTCAAGAAAAAATGGGAAGGGTATGTTAACAACCTGCAACGCAGGTATGCGAATACCACTTCGGACGGCGTAAAATACGATATAGAACGGTTGATGCGCAGCGCGCCTTGTACGAGCTGTCACGGAAAGCGTTTACGCAAAGAAGCGTTGGCGGTTACCGTCGGCGGTAAGAATATTTGGGAAGCCTGCGAATTATCGGTGGACGAGCTTTATGATTTTATTGATTCCGTCAGCCAAAACTTTACGCAAACGGAGCATTTAATTGCCGACGCAATCGTGAAAGAAATTCGCTCGCGGTTAGGATTTTTACGCAACGTGGGGTTGGATTATCTCACGCTCACAAGAACGGCGTCCACGCTTTCGGGAGGGGAGAGTCAACGTATCCGTTTGGCAACGCAAATCGGCAGCGCGCTTACAGGCGTCTTGTATATCCTTGACGAGCCGAGTATCGGGCTTCATCAGCGTGACAACGAAATGCTCATTCGCTCCTTGAAGGGCTTGCGTGATTTAGGCAACACGTTGATTGTCGTTGAGCACGACGAAGACACAATTCGCGCCGCTGATCATATTGTAGATATCGGTCCAAAAGCCGGCGTTCACGGCGGAGAAGTGGTGGCAAGCGGTACCATGTACGAGATTATGGCAGAGCCGAACTCTATCACGGGCGATTATTTAGCGGGCAGAAAGAGCATAGAAATCCCCGCCGTTCGTCAAAAACCGGACGGTCGATGGCTCAAAGTTTGCGGCTGTAAGCAGAATAATTTAAAAAATATTACCGCGGAAATCCCCGTAGGGCTGATCACGGCGGTAACAGGCGTTTCAGGCAGTGGAAAATCGAGTTTGGTCAATGAAATTATCTATCCTAAGCTTGCCAACGAGCTGAACAACGCCCGCCAAGTGCTTGGCGAAAACGACGGCTTTGAAGGCGTGGAATATTTTGATAAAGTAATCGCGATAGATCAGTCCCCGATCGGCAGAACGCCGAGAAGTAACCCCGCAACGTACACGGGCGTGTTCAACGCTATTCGCGACTTGTTCGCAATGACTCCCGACGCGCAAGAAAGGGGCTACAAGGCAGGCAGGTTCTCGTTCAACGTAGCAGGGGGCAGGTGCGAGCATTGTTTTGGCGACGGAATTATCAAGATAGAAATGCACTTCTTGCCCGATATTTTCGTACCCTGCGAAGTTTGCGCAGGCAAGCGCTATAATCGTGAAACGCTCGAAGTAAAATATAAAGGCAAGAGCATTTTCGACGTGCTTGATATGACGGTAGAAGAGGCTTGCGATTTCTTCCAAGCCGTACCGAGTATTTACAATAAAATCAAAACGCTCAAAGAAGTGGGTTTGGGGTATATTAAGCTCGGACAAAGCTCGACAACTCTTTCAGGCGGGGAAGCGCAGCGCGTCAAACTTGCAACCGAGCTTTCTAAGCGCTCAACAGGTAAAACCTTCTATATCTTAGACGAGCCAACGACGGGTTTGCACACCTACGACGTGGATAAATTGTTGAAGATTTTGTTAAAACTTCGCGCAGGCGGAAACACGGTGCTTGTAATCGAACACAATCTCGACGTTATCAAGACAGCGGACTACGTAATCGACCTTGGTCCTGAAGGCGGATCGGGCGGCGGAACGATCGTTTGCGCAGGTACGCCCGAAGAAGTGGCGCGCCATGAAAGCAGCTATACGGGTAAATTTTTAAAGAAAGTTCTTTTTGAGAAGGAGTAATCATAAGATTCTTTGAAATAAAATTTCAAAAAAAAGGAAAATTTTTTTCTTACGCCCCTTGACAAACAGGATATTTAGTGTTATAATGCATTTAATAACTTATTTGGAGGCTATTTTATGAAAAGACTTACAAAAACCCTTATTCTCACTTTAACAACCATTTGTATGGCAGTATGCTTCTTATTCAGTGGCTGCGCTATGAAGTATGCAGGTACGTATGAATATGCTTCGGGCAACGATACTTACGAACTCAAGCTTTCTACCAACAAAGAATATGAATTGATGAAAGGTCAAGAACAAGTTTGCTACGGTACTTGGGAAGTTAAAGAAGATGCTGAAGACATTCTCATTCTCAAGAACAAAGGCGAAGGTGACGGAGTAGAAGTAAACTGCGACGGTGATAGACTTATCCTTGACGTAGGCGAAGGTCTTGTGTTGGGAGCATATGCTCTTACGATGGGCGCAACGTTTGTAAAATAATTTAAAATAAGGTAATAAAAAACTCTGCGATAAAACATCGCAGAGTTTTTTTGCATTGTCATTCGTAGTTTCTTTGGCTTACGCCTGTTTTTCTTCAAGCTTGGTAAGCTTTACGTTTCCGCACAGTACGTCGGAATAGGAGTAGGCGGTTTTTCCTAAAAAGCCTTTCTCGTCGGGCTGGACGGTAAATAGCGAAGGATAAACCCCCGACAGTACCCCCGAAAACAACATGGTTTTGTTCCTGCCTAAATTCACTTTTACCTGTACTCTTTGCGCGTCAAGTTCGCGGATCATTCGTTTAACGTCAGAAATATTTTTTTGCGGTTTAATCATGGTTGTTTTATTCCCGTATCTAAGAAAAATTATACCTATTTTATAAAAAATCCCCCCAAAGCCCTGTAAAATTCGCTTAAATTCAAAAAATTTTTTCTCGCGAAATCCCTTTAAAATAAAAAAGATTAGTCGTCTTCCAAAAAAAAATTTAAAATTTTTCAAAAAATTTTTTAAAAAACCCTTGACAAATGAAAATTTTGTGCTATAATATAAGTACAAAAGGGAAACGAAATAACAAAAAATGTTAAATCGTTTCAAAAGGAAATAGGAGAAGAACCAATGAACTAACTGGAGCGTCGATAGGGATCGACAAGGCGTCCGTGGGGACACGGTCAAAAAATAACTTATAAAGGAGGTACGAAAAGGGATGATCAAGTTCAATTTTGTGTGGAACCTTTATAAACAAGAAAAAGTGAGGTATATTCCGATGAACAATCATAAGGAAGAAGCTCAAAAGGTAAACTCCCCCTAAATAGGAGATAGCGCGGAGAAACGTAAGAGACCGCGCAGCAAAGTAACTTTGAAGAGAGAAAGGGGTAGAACCGAAATAGCTTCAAGTGAAAATTGAATACGTAAATAAATTACCCCTCTGCTATAAACGCAGAGGGGTTGTTTGTTAGGCTTGATTGCAAGCAAAGTTTTGTTGTACAGAAAATACTATGAAGAGTTTTTCGCAAACGTATTCATAGAAAAATTTTCCAATTTAAGCGGAATACAAAAATTTCTTTTTGAACATACTCTAATAAAGAAGGTTTAGGCGAACGCAAAGAGCCTATCCACAAAAACCCAAAGGAGATTTTGAATGAATCCGTTTAACGAAAAGTCAAAACCTATTGCGCAAAGTTTGCAAAACTGGCAACAAATGTACCCGAAGTCCTACAACAAACGAGACGTAGATCCGTACACAAAAACGAGAATTATTCTCATGAACGGTACGGAATTTGAGGCGAACTGGTTTTCGCATCAATTCGCACGGCATACAACCGACAACGAATTGCGCCGCGAGCTCGCGCTTGCAAGAGAGATAGAGAAACAGCAACAGCTTAAAATTTCCCTATTAAAGCCGATGAACGAAAGCATTTTGGAACATACCATAGGCTACGAACAATTAGCGGTTGACTTAACAGCCGAGCTTGCAAAACGCGAGCAGGACTGCAACGTGAAAAAGGCGTTGGATTTTGCTTTATTGGAAGATTTCGACCATTTATATCGCTATGCAAATCTTTTGGAAATGGAGCAGGGCGTTGCGGCGGAATGGCTTGTAGGCAGGTACACGGAAATTATGCCCGGGCGTCCAACGATCTCACATCACAGATGCCCCTTAGACAACGTGCGCAAGTCGATTGACGGTAAGAGCGCGGACGTGCAGACGGTCTTGAATACCATGATAATCACGGCAGCAGAACAGCAAACGATGAACTATTATATGAACGTGACGAACTTTGCTTCTTCGGATATCGGCAGAAGGCTGTATCAAGAAATTGCGCTCGTCGAAGAGGAGCACGTCACCCATTACGAATCGCTTATGGACGCAAATGCGAGCTGGTTTGAAATGCTGTTATGGCACGAATACTGCGAATGCTATTTATACTGGTCTTGCTATCAAACGGAAACGGATAGATATATCAAAGAGCTTTGGGAGCAAAATTTCGACATGGAGCTTGCGCACTTGCATAAAGCGGTCGAGCTTTTGCAAAAATACGAAAAGAAAGACTGGCAAGAAGTCATCAAGGACGGGAAATTCCCTGCGCCCATTTCCTTACACGAGAACGTGGATTACGTGCGCGATATCTTAAAAAATACCGTACAATACACCACCGACAAGGACGAATATAAGCGTATTCGCGAACTTCCCAAAAACGCGGACTTCTTCAAATTCCAAGAAATCACTAACCCGACCGAGCAAATCGTACCCTCACATCTCGTAATCGAAGGCTTTATCAAGCGCAGGGGAACTGATTATCGCTTCCAAGTTGCGCCCAGCCCCGTGCCCGAACTTCGCAATAGACGTGAAGACAATACGAGCGTGGGCAGAGTTCCGAACGCCGCTGAATCGACAAATTTCACCTGTCTTTGTGAGAAAAAAGAGAACTAACTACCTTTTTCGCCTCCCTATAGGGAGGCGAGTTTTCTCAAATACTTGACAAAGCAAAGGAATAGGCGTATAATGGGTATGAGTTTAAAAGTAGAAGAGGGAATCCCCTCGTGGCAGGTTTTAAAAAAGTATTTAAGCGCTGACGTTTCGCGTAAGGGAGTAAGCTATGAAATACAAAATTTTTGAATATGATCCATATTTATTGCCCTTTGAAAAGGATATTCGGTTGCGTATGGAAAACTATGTCCGCAAGAAAAAAGAGCTGTTAAAAGACGAGCAATCGTTGTCCGAATTCGCCAACGGCCACGAGTATTTCGGGTTTCATCAAACGGAGCGCGGCTGGGTATATCGCGAATGGGCGCCTGCAGCAGACGGCATGTATCTTATGGGGGATATGAACGGTTGGGACAAGACGTCTCTGCCCATGACTCCGCTTGGAAACGGTGTGTTCGAGCTGTACCTGCCCGCCGATAAACAGCTTTTCGACGGTTGTCACGTGAAAGCGGTAGTGCGCCGCGGGGACAAGCTTTTAGAGCGGATTCCGCTCTATATTAAGCGCGTCGAACAAGATCCCCACAATTATAGTTGGTGCGGAGTGATTACTAACGAACCTGCGTACTCTTGGAAAAACAAGAAATTCAAACCCAGCAAGGATTTGTTCATTTACGAATGTCATATCGGTATGGCGCAGGAAAAACAAGGTTTGGGCACGTATGACGAGTTCCGTGAAAATATCTTGCCGCGTATTAAAAAACTCGGCTACAATACCATTCAAATTATGGCGATTATGGAACACCCGTATTACGGTTCGTTCGGGTATCAGGTATCGTCCTTTTTCGCGTCAAGCTCGAAATACGGTACGCCGAACGGCTTAAAACGCCTGATCGACGAAGCGCACGGCATGGGCATAGCGGTGCTTTTGGACGTGGTGCATTCACACGCCGTTAAAAATACGGCGGAAGGCTTAAACGAGTTCGACGGAACAACCTGTCAGTTTTTCCACGAAGGCGAACGCGGCGAGCATCCTGCTTGGGGCACAAAACTCTTTAACTACAATAAAAACGAGGTTATCCATTTCCTTTTATCCAACTTAAAATTTTGGCTCACGGAATATCGCTTTGACGGATTCCGTTTCGACGGCGTAACCTCTATGATTTATCACGACCATGGGCTTGGTACGGCGTTTACCGAATACGCCAAATATTTTTCCTTAAATACGGACACGGAAGCGATTACCTATCTCCAGCTCGCGACTGAGCTTATCCGTGAAGTTAATCCAAACGCCATCACAATCGCCGAAGATATGTCGGCGATGCCGGGCATGTGCCTGCCGATTGAAGAGGGGGGCGTGGGGTTTGATTACCGCTTAGCCATGGGCACGCCTGACCTTTGGATAAAGCTCATCAAAGGACAAAAAGACGAAGACTGGGATATGTGGCGGATTTGGAACGAGCTCACGAGCCGAAGACCAAAAGAAAAATATATCGCTTACGCCGAATCCCACGACCAAGCGCTCGTGGGGGATAAAACGATTATGTTCAGACTTTGCGACAGCGCTATGTACACCGATATGTCGAAAAATTCGCAGTCGCTCGTCATTGACCGCGGGGTAGCCCTGCATAAAATGATACGTTTAATTACGCTCAGCTTGGGCGGAGAGGGGTATCTCAATTTCATGGGCAACGAGTTTGGCCATCCGGAATGGATAGACTTTCCAAGGGAAGGCAACGGCTGGAGTTATTTCTATTGTAGGCGTCAATGGTCGCTTGCTGATAACGAAGATTTGCGCTATGCCGATTTGTTACGATTCGATAAAAAAATGATTTCGTTTGCAAATCGATATAAGCTCTTCAAAAAACAACCGAATAGCCTGTATATAGACAATGGGGCAAAAGTGCTTGTTTACGAGCGAAACGGTGTGGTTTTTGCGTTTAATTTTCATACCCAAAACTCCTATGAAGGCTATGCAATCCCCGTGCGCAAAGCAGGGAAATATCAGGTTGCGCTCTCTACCGACGACAGCGCGTTTGGGGGCTGGGATCGTGTGTCGCATACTACCAGGTACGAGACGAACGGAACAAAGAAGAAAGAATCACGCTTTTTAGCGTACCTGCCTGCAAGAACGGCAACGTGTTTTATAAAGCTCGACGAATCCAACTAAAAAGGAAGGGTTACGAGGCGCTGGAAGGAAATTACACTTCCGCAAAACAATTGAACAAACGAAGGAAAAAGGGAAAGAAAAAGCAAAGAGTATGAAGTATTTATTTTTTGATATAGAATGTGCAGGCGTGTCTAAAAATAAGGCGCGAATTTGCGCGTTTGGGTACTGTCTAACGGACGAAAAATTTAATATTCTTGAAAAAGAAGATATACTTATCAATCCGCAAAGCAGATTTCATTTAACGGACAGACGCGGGGAGCAAGGTATCGTTTTACCCTATTCCTACGGCGAGTTTAAAAATTACCCGACTTTTCCCGAAATTTTCCCCAAGATAAAAGCTCTTATCGAAGACAAAGACACGCTCGTTGCCGGGCACGCAACCATGAACGACGTGAAATATCTCAATTTGGAAAGCGGTCGCTTTTCTTTGCCATCTTTTACTTTCAATTTCACGGACACGCAGTTTATCTACATGAATAAAATCTCTGAATTTTCACGTCAATTCGGGCTTCAAGCAATCGCGGACGAGCTGAACGTGGAATTTACTCCGCATAGAGCGGTGGACGACGCATATGCGACCATGCGTATTGCAGAAGCTATGTGCAAAGAACTTCAAACGGATTTTGTAGGACTGCTTAAAAGTTATGAAATCACGATGGGGCGGATTGAAAACTACGAAATCACGCAAAGCACGTCGGTGGCATACAAAGCCCACCTTGAACAAGTAACAAAGAGAAAAGAAGCGCGCGAGCGCTGTCGGGTAGAATTCCACGCCTTTTACGATAAAGAAAAGCGCAAACGCGCAAAAGACGGCAAGCTCAAAAACAAACGCGTTTGTTTCTCACATGGCTTAGTTTATGACGTTGAGCAGGCAAAAACGCTGCTCAAAGGCACGTTCGATCAAGCGGCGTTTTACAGCTTTCGCGCGGAAGAATGCGACGTTTACGTTTATACGGACGGGGAAATAGGTCCGAGAATACAGTCGGCGCAAGCGAATAAAGCAAGGCTTGTTTCCGTCGAAGAATTTAAAAAATTAGTCCTTGAAGATAGCGCAAACAATGGGCAAACCAACGAGGCAGGTACGCGTTGAATGAAAAATTATGAGATAGCTGAAAAGTTCATAGAAAGAATGAAAACGCAGCTTCCTAAAGAGGAATGGACCGATTTTTTTAACGTGTACAACGCGTTACCGCATAAGGGGATACGCGTAAATACCTTAAAATGTTCGGCGGAAGAATTTGAACGCATTTCCCCTTTCTCGCTTGAAAAAATCGAATGGGAAGAAAACGGATTTTACGTCGAAGAAGAAAAAGTAGGCGGGCATCCCTATCACTTTGCAGGGCTTTTTTATTCTCAAGAGCCGTCTGCCATGTCGGTCGCGCCTATGCTTGAAGTAAAACGGGGCGAACGTGTGCTGGACTTATGCTCCGCGCCGGGCGGAAAGGGTACGCAGCTTGCTTCCGCAATGCAAGGCGAGGGGATAATACTGCTCAATGAACCGATCTTATCCCGCGCAAAAATCCTTTCTCAAAACGTGGAAAGAATGGGCATAAAAAACGCTGTGGTCGTCAGCGAATTGCCGCAAACGCTATCAAGCCGTTTTATAGAATATTTTGATAAAATTTTAGTGGACGCGCCCTGCTCGGGCGAGGGCATGTTCCGAAAGAACGCCGAAGAAGCGCTTTCACAGTGGAGCGAAGAAAACATCGCTTTATGTTCCGAACGTCAAAAACAAATACTAATAGAAGCGTTAAAAATGCTTAAAAAAGGCGGGCGCTTAGCTTACTCTACCTGTACCTTTTCACGCGAAGAAGACGAAGAACAGCTTTCTTGGTTGCTTGAAAACTATCCCGAATTAACGCTTATTCGGGAAGAGAAAATTTATCCCCACTTAAAGAAAGGCGAAGGGCATTACGCGTTCGTGGTAGAGAAAAAATCGGGTGACGGAATAGACTCCGCGCAAAAAGTTAAACGCAATTTAACTCGTCAAGGCGAAAGCGCTTACCGTGATTTTGAAAAGAGCTTTTTTAAGGGGAAATTTGCTTGTAATCTCCATGAAGCAAACGGCATTTTATACGAATTACCTATAGGCATGTTCGAGTTTAAAGGGCTAAACGTGCTCCGCGCAGGCGTTCGGTTGGGTGAAATTATAAACGGCAGATTCGAGCCGTCGCACTCGCTTGCTATGTGTGTAAAAAAGAACGAGTGTAAAAACGTATTAGATTTAGCCGTGGGCGACGCGCGCGTAGAAAAATTTCTGCGAGGCGAGAGCATTGACGGGGAGCTTTCAAAGGGTTGGTGCTTAGTTTGCGTGGACGGATATCCGATAGGGCTTGGCAAATCGGTCAACGGCATTATCAAAAACCATATCCCCAAAGCTTTACGCAAACAATCTAGATAAAAGAAAAAGCCGTATCATTGCGATACGGCTTTTTGGATAAGCCCCCAGATAGTCTGAGGGAAAAGGTTTCTGCTTAATTTGAAAATACGATAATCACACAATATCCACAATCGCCTAAAAATGCAAAAAGTAAAACTAAGCCCAAGAGAAATAATACGTCTATAAAATAGAACGCTGTAAATAAAAGAAATAATGCCAATATAAGCAATCCAATTTGTATTCCTAGCTTTATTAAAAAATCCGTTTCATCTTCAAAAGACGAGTTATATCCTGCAATCAGCATCAAGGGAGTAACGATAACTACACCAAAAATAAAAAACAATATCCCCAGTAAAAAGTCACCAAAACCTGTTGCTGCGGAACCTTGGCTTCCGCCCCAGATCCCAACCGCAAGCGCGCCGCCAAAAGCTAATATCCAGAGAAAAATATCGAAAACACGATTATTTAAACCAAATGCTAATTTGGGAAGGGCAAAAACAGAAAGAATACCCCAAAAGGAAAGGAAAAAGAGAGAGAATTGCAAAACGCCATAAATAAAAACGAATTTTCCGAAGCCTGCCGTCGAAGGGTCATAATATTGCCCGCACCATTCCATAATTGCGTTTGGCTCGTTAAGAGAGCTTAAAAGAAACCAAATGCCAAAAACAAACAAACAAATTGACACGGCGCAAATTACATGACTTTTAGTTGAAGGTTTTTTTGAATAATAACTCATAGTGTATCTCCTATAATTTTATTTTTTTCTTAAAGTAAAAAAGTGCGGCAACCGAAGTTAACCGCACCGAAAAACGCAAACTCCGATTGTCGCTACACAAACTGAAGACAGAATTAGAGTATCTATACCATAATCACTTCGTGGAATTTGCGATTTTACCAAATTCATAAAAGTAATTATGGCGAAAAAGGGGTATAATTATCCCATAAAGAAAAAAAAGATACCGCCAATTCTAACTATTCAGTTTGTGTAGCGTATTCATTATATAACTTTTCGAAAAATATGTCAATAGTTTTGAGTATAAAAAGACAATAATTGAACGATACTCCATAAATTGAACGAAAGGGGTATAAAGTGAACGGTTTATATTTTACCATTAAAAACAAAAAAGCTCGCAAGAACGAAAACTATCCCGGCAAGCCTAAATTTTTGCTGTAAAACCTATGAAAAGGGCAAAAAGCTCGCTCTCGCTCGCAACTTTCACCTTCGAATCCCTCTCAATATTCGGAGTAAAAAATAAGGGAAATGGAAAAGCCATTTCTCTTATTTTGGCGCAGAGAGAGGGATTCGAACCCCCGGAAACTCTCGTTTCAACGGTTTTCAAGTTTTGATACTTGTTTGTTTTCCCTTGCTCCGCAATAGTTCGTAGTGGTATAGAATTTCAAAAAAGCAAGCAAATGACCGCGCATTTGCTTGCTTTTTCTTGTTTTTGGTTGTTATCGGGTATTTTCCTTTGTCTTGCTTTGTTTTGCATTTGCAACGGAATTTTAACCGCTTTTTGTAGAGTTCTACAAACGCAAAATTAGGGCATATTTCTACAAATATTTTCGACACAGGCATTTGATTACCAAACAAACGCTTGCCTCAAAAACGGCAAAAATAGCCCGAATATTCCAAGCAGGATAATGTGTGATTCAGTTGACACTAAACACACGATTTAAGATAAGCGGGATACCCGCTTTCTTTTCTACAAATAAATTTGTTCCCAAACACAAAAAAAGGTTGCAATTTTCTTTTAGATATGCTATACTATAAGAGCCAAACTAACTTAATATTCGTGAAATTAGGTGTAATTTTCTTTTTATAGGGATTACTATACCTATTTTTTGCCACAATTACATTGTGAATTTGATAAAAATGCAAATTCCATTTATGTAATTGTGGTTACACCCTTTTCACGTAAAGTTAGTTTGGCGACTATCGGAGTTTGCGTTTTTTGTGCGCTGGCTTCGGTTGGCGCACTTTTTATTTTATAAACAACGAAGGAGAAACTACTATGGAAGAATTTAATTTAGGCAACCAAACCAATCAACCTCAAAACCCCACTAACAACAAAAAGGTCATTGGTATCGTAATTTGTATAGCTGTATTTGTTGTGATGATATTCGCAATAATTATTAGCTCAACAGGCGATACAAAAACATACTTGACTTATGACAATTACATGAAAATTCAAACAGGCATGACCTATAACGAAGTTGTAGAAGTTTTGGATAATCATCAAGGAGATTTAGATACATCATCTAGCTATGGTGGATATACTTTATCTTACTATACGTGGACTAATAGTTCCGGCACTCGTTGTATTGTTGTTGGCTTCGAAAATGGAAAAGTATGTGCTAAATCCCAATATGGCTTGAATTAAGGAGGGGCTATGGATTACTATTTATTATATATGGGCATATTTTTACTTGTATTTGGCGGTGTTTTGCTTGTATTTGCTGTAATACATAATAACAATATGTCGGAAATTGAGAAAAGGCAACGTAATTTAAATCAAAAATTGTTTGAGCACTTAAGAGAAATAAATTTCAATACAACAAAAACAATTCATTTAAACGACTATGCCACCTTTAATAAAGGTGTTGATTCAAAGAAAATCATAAGTGTTGATAATGAAAACAAAAAAGTGGCATTAGTGGACTATGAAAAACAAAAAATGTTTATCGTAAATTTTCAGGATATACTGAGCTACGAAATTTATGAAAATGGTAGCAATTCAACGATAGGCGGAAATGTTGGCGGATTTTTTGGTGGGATTTTTAGTGCGGAAACAAATGGAATGTGCAAAGATTTAAAATTGATCATTCGATTAAACAGCTATGAAAATGCTCAAATTGTATATAATATCATTTCAAATACAACTTTTAATATGGGATTAAATAAATCGACAAAACAATATATGCAAGGTATTTCTTCACTTCAAGAAGTTGTATCATTCCTAGAAGTAGTAAAAAATGAAAATCGTACCAACATTAATGTATAATAAAAATGTTTTGCGTATGAAGATTTTGAACGGAAGAACAAGCAAATATTAGGGTTATACCACAAAAGCCGAGCATTTCGCTCGGCTTTTCCAATGGAATCACTAATTTGGCGCTAATGGATGTTTGTAACACTCATCTAAATATTTATGTACCAAAGAAACAATTGTCAGTATATCTAATGCTTTTTCTTCTTGAATATGCCAATTGATTTTAGGTGTATGAGATAATGGATTTCGGACTAAATGATATAACGCTTGCATCATTTCCTTTAGCCCGTTGTGCTCATTCCAATCGGACGAAGTTTGTAATTTATTAAAATAAATATAAGGTGTGCTTTTAGAAAACGCAAGATTTAAAAGTTCGCATCCGTCTGTTGTTAATCCAGTGATTTTTCGTACACGATCAAACGTACTTTTTACAGCTTCATTAATCGCATCAAAATAATCCTTTCGCAAATAATCTGCTCCGCAGTACTTCATCACTTCGAAATGTATTTTCCTGTTTTGAAGTTCTTTTTTTAAATGATTAACTCTCTCATCGACCTCGTCTAAACTCTTTGCTGCTTCAACCTTATAGATTTTGCCACCTTCATTTATTGCACAACCAACAAAAAGAAGAACTTTGTTTAAATCTTCAATTAAGGCATAGTATTTATCTCGTTTTTCATTACTAGTGAACTGAACGGGAGAAACGACCTTTTCGATATATTGAAAAATTCGCTGATAACCACTTTTGTTATATTCATTTTGTAATGATTTGCGCAGTTTTTCTGCTTTGCCATCTCGAGCAATATAACCAAAAGCTGTGGTTTTTGTTGGAATGCCTAAATTGATTATACCTACATTTTTTAAATAGCTGTCAATTTGTTTATGTGTATTATAAGTTGCAAGAATTTCACAGATCGATTTTAATTGTTCATTATCAATGGTCATTGTTAACATCTCCCAGATAATATTTTGAGCATAAAAGTAACAATTGATTCCATAAATTAGCACTTAATTCGTCATCGGTTAGATTCTCTAACGGAACGATCTTACTTGTATAATTGGTTTGAATATTAGCAAGGATTTTTTCCTGCATTACAAAGCCTTGTTTCGCTTTATTGTCTTTTATTTTTTTAATCAATCCATTTCTATCAATGGGTTGTTTTGTTAATTCACGATAAGTATCTACAATATCCTTTTCTAATTCGTTTAAGTTCAATTTAGTTTCTAAATATTTGATTACTGCGTCAATGATATTGTCATCCATAGTTTAAATCCTTTTAATTATTTGAAAAAGCCCCGAATTTCGGGGCTTTGGCGGAGGCAGAGGGATTCGAACCCCCGTGGGCTTGCACCCAAACGGTTTTCAAGACCGCCTCGTTATGACCGCTTCGATATGCCTCCGTAAATTATGAAATTGTAGAATAATTTGTAGAAATTTTTGTTTTCAAAAAAGTTTGTAGAAATTGAAAATCCCGTTTCGCCTTGTATATAAAGGCATTTGCAAGAGCAACTCGAAAAATAGACCGCTTGATTTGCGCTTGATTTCAAGACCGCCGCAATCGACCACTCTACCATCTCTGCTTCTATTTAGCTTTATTATTATAAACGATACAAAGAAAATTGTCAATAAATTATCAGACCTTTTCTCAACTTTCTTTTTAAAGAAGCGGACGAATTTTTTTCGTCCGCTTCTTGACTTTCTATCTAATCGTCGTATTTTATTATTCTGCTTTTGTTTCAGTCGATTCCGTCGAAGTCTTATTGCGGTTAGGACGAATCAACAAGAAATCTACAACCAACGCCACTGCGTACAACGCGAGCGTGAAATATAAAATGTTTTGATAACCCACTTGCGCGCTTGCGGAGCTTTCAACGATTAAGCCTGCAATTTGGTTGCCCGTAAGACCTGCCATTGCCCATGCGGAAAGGGCGATGCCATGTATGGAAGAAATGTTGCCCATACCGTAAACGTCTGAAAGAAGGGTAGGCAAATTGCTGAATCCACCGCCGTAGCCAAGGTTGACAGCAATCAATAAAAGCATGCAAATCCAAACGATATTGCCTGTAATTGCGCCGCTGAAAAGACCAAGAGCGGTTAAAGCAAGTTCGCTTATAAGAATGATTTTATAGATAGTATTTCTATCCTTCATATGATCGCCGAGCGCGGAATAACCAAGTCTGCCCGCGGCGTTGAAGAAGCCTGTTACCGTACATAAAAGCCCTGCCATAGAAGCCAAGCCTACAGCCTCGTAAATCTCGCTTTCACAATGGATAAGAGCAAGACCGCAGGTGATGTTTAAGTAAAAGACGAGCCAAATCCCGATAAATTTCGGATCGGCAAAAATGGTGAAACGCTTGAAGAAAGCTTTAAGCTCAAACTTCGCGTGCGATTCCACCCAACCGTCAGGTTTTTTAAGCAATAAATGTCCACAGAACATCATCACGAACCATACGGTTGCAAGCGTGTAAAGGGTAAATTCTACGCCGATTGCAGGCACGAGCGCATTGATGATAGGGGAAAAGACCATTTTCGCGGCGCCGAAACCGGCAACGGCGAGCCCTGTAGCCAAGCCTTTATTGTCCTTAAACCAAAGCATAAGCGTTTTAACAGGCGAGAGATAGCCAAGACCTAACCCAACGCCCATAATTACGCCGTAGCATAAAATGACAAGGAACATACTTTGCAAACGCACCGCAAGCCCCGTACCTGCTACGCCGATAGCAAAGCAAACGGTAGCAATCAAGCTTGCTTTATGAATATCTTTTTCAACGAAATCGCCAAGGAACGCGGCGCTCATACCAAGGAAAAAGATAGCGAGCGAGAACGCCCAACCAAGCGCGCTTGCGGAAATTCCCGCAGATTCAAATACGTTTTTGATATGCGGACTAAAAAGCGACCAGCAATATACCGTACCGATACTGCAATGCAATAAAAGCGCAGGGATTGCCGCTCTCGTCCATTTGTTTGAGAGGTTTTTCATAAACTACACCTTCTTTTGTTTAATAGCGACTATATTATAGTCCTTTCCAAAAAAAATGTCAACTTGAATAAACTAAAAATTATATTTTTTTCATTATTTTTTTCACGTGAAAACTTTTGCGAAAAAGCTTGTGCTAAACCGCAAAAAGTGTTATACTTATTTTACTTATGAAAAATACGCAAAATCCTTCCACAATACAATCCCTTACGCTGAAGCCTATCGGCTATGCGGAAACGGACTTTAAAGAGAAATTCGGCATACCTCGCCAAAGCGGACGCGCGGGACTTCGCGCACGGATTGTTTTTTATCCGGAATACGCGCAAGAAGAGGCCTTTCGCGGCTTAGACGGGTTTTCGCACGTTTGGCTGTTGTTTGATTTCTCAAAATCCCATACGCAAGAATTTTCCGCGACCGTCCGTCCGCCTCGTCTTGGTGGCAACGAACGGGTGGGGGTGTTTGCTTCCCGATCCCCGTTTAGACCAAATCCTATCGGACTCTCGTGCGTTAAATTGCTAAAAATCGAGAAAAGGCAGGGGGCAGGTACGAGCCTATTAGTAGAAGGCGCGGACTTGCTTGACGGAACACCCATTTTAGACGTAAAGCCATATCTCCCGCACGCCGACTGCAAAGAGGACGCGCTCGGCGGTTACGCTACGCGCGTGGAATCCTATCGGTTGCAGGTGGAATTTCCCGAAGAACTACTTGCAAAGCTTGACGAGAGTAAGCGCGTAGGGCTCAAGGAATGTCTTGCCGATGATCCGCGTCCGTCCTATCAGGACGAGCCCGAGCGGATTTACAGTATGCGTTTTGCGGAATTTGACGTGAGGTTTAAAGTCAAAGACGGCGTCTTAACCGTCGTGGCTATGGACGAAAAATAAAAAAATGAAAAGGACAGGTACGCGTTGAACGACCTGTCCTTATGTTTGCATTATTCAATTAAAGCAAGCTTGCAGCGTCTTCGTCGCAAACGATAGTAACGTTCGGATGAAGCTGAAGCACAGACGCGGGAAGCGCGGGGGTAATTTTACCGTTTACCATGCCTTTCACAGCTTCCGCTTTATTCTTGCCCGAAACGACCATGATAATGCTCTTTGCTTGCATAATGTTCTTGATACCCATAGACAACGCTTGTCTGGGAACTTCGTCGATGGACGCAAACAATCTCGAATTGTCTTTAATGGTATTTTCCGTTAAATCAACGATATGCGTAACCGAATCAAAAGGGGTATCGGGTTCATTGAATCCGATATGCCCGTTCGAGCCTAAACCAAGCACTTGAATATCGGGAACGAGCTTTGCGAGTACGCCGTTGTAACGGTCGCATTCCGCTTGTAAGTCCTTAGCAACACCACAAGGCAGGTTGGTGTTGTTTTGGTCGATATCAATGTGATCGAAAAGGTTCGTGCGCATAAAGTACGCGTAGCTTTGATCGTGCTCAGCGTTCAAAGACACGTATTCGTCAAGGTTGACGGTAGAAACGTTTTTATAGGACGTACCGTTTTCCTTGCAATCCTTGATCATATTTTTGTAAGTACCGATAGGGCTCGAGCCGGTTGCAAGACCAAGCACGGCGCTGGGATTGTTCTTAACAACGTCGATAATGATATTTGCAGCCACTTGGCTCATTTCATCATAATTTTTGGTAACGATAACTTTCATGATTTAACACCTCGTTAATGTTTTACTGCAACTTTGCCATTGAGAAAAGTTTTATATACTATAATTATTATAAACGATAATTTTTCGTTCGTCAAGCGGTTGTTTAAAAGTAAGAAAAAAAATACAAAAATAAAGTAAAAATTTGGTAAACGCGTTACGTAGTTGAAACGTAAAACGTTTGTAGTAAGCTTTGTTCCCCCGTAGCAGTGACGTTGCTACGGGGATAATTTTTTAAATTAATCTTGCTGTTCTTCCAAATCTCTCGCCAGTTGCGTTTGTTCTTGCGCAAACTCTTTTGCGGAAGTTTTCTCTTTTTTTCCTACCGTAAAATTCTTTTCGGTAGGGTAATTGATGACCACTTGCGGATAAGCAATATCGATATCGTTTTCAGTGAGCAATCTGCGATATTCGCGGTTCAAATCTCTCTCTACTTGGAAACGGTCTTCTTCCAAACACTTCGCCACGATTTTTATGGTCACGTTGGAATCCTTGAACATACAAACGCCCTTATAATACGGCCCCTCTTTGATTGCAGGAATATTTTGCGCAATTTTTTCAAAGTTCTTTTTAAGTATATTTTCGATGAGTTCTACGGGCACGTCGTAGGGGAAATCGCAATCCACAACGGCAAGCGAAAGCTCGCGCGACAAGTTAATTACGTCTCCGATGGAGCTATTGTTGATGATTTTTATGTTTCCCGCCGCGTCAAGCAACTTGGTGGAACGGATACCGATTTCCATAACAGTACCGCGGAAATCATTAATCGTTACAATTTCTCCAACGTGGTATTCATCTTCAAAAATGATAAAGATTCCTGCGATAATATCCGCGATTAGCGGTTGAGCGCCAAGACCGACGACTAACGTTAAAACGCCGATAGACGCAACGAGCGCAGCGGTATTCACGCCGCAAGCTTGTAATATGAGAATGATAATCGCAATCGCGCAGGCGTATTTAACAAACCCGTCCAAGAGCGAGAACGTGGTTTTTGCGCGGTAGCTCTTTTTCATTTGCGCGCCGAAGAACAATCTTAAAGCTCTGCATACGGCGTAAACGATCACGATATAGATTAAACTTTTAATCAAGGTAGGCACGTGCGCCTTCAGCGAAACGAAGGTTTGATCAATATCCCAAACGTTTTCACGCGTCCAAGCCGCAAAGGGCAATTCAGGAAACGCTAATTGAATAACGAAACACCCGATAAGCGTAACGAGAAACACCGCGAGAACAACCTTTTCCACGATTGAAAATATTTTCTTGTTTTTTTCTTTCTTTTCCATTGTAAATACTCCTTATTATTTGTATCTTGGTGACAGTTTTATATATCTGGTTCAACGATTATAGAAAATTCAAAAGATAGGCTTCCCAAATAATCGTCTATTCCTTGCATATTGTTTGCAAACGGACTGTAAGGCGCATATACCGTAATATACTCAAACGCATTTGTAAAATCAACGCTGCAAACGTATTCGTCGTATTCTTCATCGTAAACGAAATCGTTTTCCGAAAGCTGTATTTGCTCTCCGCTCGAACTCACCGCCCGTACGTTGTTCAAATCTACGCTCTCGACGCGGTAACCGCTGATTGACATTTGAAGAGTATTATCAACAAGGGATGCGAAAATATAACTTTCCGCAGTAAACTCGTTTACCGCACCCGACACGCTTATCGAATTAATACAGTACTGTACGCCGCCGCTGTCGTAACAAATCTCATAAATCAAAGGATAGGTGGTATTTTCAAGCCCTTGCGCCACAAACAGCGATTCGCGGGAGCGGAAGGATAAATCTCCTAATAAGACTTGGTAATACAACCGTTCGTCCGCGGTTGAGAAATCCGTTTGAATATAAACGTTTATCGTACCGTCGTCGTTGTAGGTTACGCCCACGTCCCCGGGGTTTTTATAATTGAAAACGTACTCGCCCATCTCTTCTGCGGTAAGGGTTACGCTCGCGCTAAAATCGTTCGTTGTCTTTTCGCCCGATTCGTCGGTCAAGAAAATTATATAATCAAGCGGATCTTCCGTTTGATAATACATTTCCACGTAATTTGCGTACAGTTCTTCTTTTAAAACCTCTTCTAAAGTCACGCTATCGATCACGTTTACGTAAGTGCCGCCGCCCGTTATGCCCTTGAAATAAAAGACGACCTTTTGATTTACGGTATCCACCTTAACGTCTGCGGTAAAGGAAGCTTCCAAGCTGCTTTCATAAACTTCGAATTGCAAGGCTTGGTCAGCGCCGTATTTTATAATCGGCTGAACGGAAATCAGCGACGAGTTTCCCGTAACGACTACGGTTACGTAGCCTCTTTCAAGATCTTGCGTTGTTAGCAGGATAGGTTCGGCAACGCTGTCCGCTTGGGAAGATACCAACAATTCTACTTCGCAATGCTCGTCTAAATTCGCTGAGAAAAACTCAATGCGGATTTCATTTAAATTAGAGACGCTTATTCCCGTTATTCTCGCTTGATAGTCGGGGATAATAGGGTCAGGCGGGGCTTGAGAAAAGGCAGTCGTTTGGAAAGTTTTTTCAAAATAGACCGTTTCACCCCACGTTTCGTCGTAAGAAAGGAAGGTTAAGGAATATTCCCATTCCGATTTCAAGTCTTCCACTTTGTTTTGGTAAACGCCGTTTTCTTCTATTAAGAAATTCCTGTCGGGCTCGTTAGAACTGCTCACTACGATAAAATACTCTAAATCGTCCTGCAATTTCTCGATAGACATTTCATATTCCACGTAATTTCCGCCGACGGAAAAATTTAACAGCTCTACGCTCGGCGGGGGAGCAATAACCGTCGCGCCGAGTACGGCGGCGGCAGCTACGCTTGAAGTCACGGCAACGCCTTTGAGCGAGTCCAAAACTTTATTGACAAGCGTACCGCTTCCCGATTTCTGTTTAGACAGCTTTTTAGAAGTGTTGGTAATCTCCGCGCCGCTGTCGGCGTACTCTTTGGCGGACTTGCCGTATTCTTTGCTTACAGCGTATATTTCGGCAGGGAAATGCTTATATTCAGTTGAAGGATTATATTCATTTGCGTAATAAAATTCGCCTTTAATACCGCTCACCTCCTTTTGCGGAGTTTCCGCATACTCACTTTTAGAGTATTCTATCATAAAAAGTTTAAGATTGCAATAGTTTTTCCAAAAAAAAGCCAACGGCGGAAAATATAATATTTTTTTATCAAAGAATTGATTTTTCATAGGAACAGTGCTATACTTAATATAGTTTGTTATACAAGCCAACGAACAGCGAGGGGAGAGCTATGAAAATCGTGGACCGTATTTTTGCCTTTTTATTCAATTTTTGTTTGCTTTTTGCGGTGGCGGTCGGTGCCGTGTTTGCAATAGCTTCGTCGCCTGCTTATTATTACGAGCAATTTAAAAAAACGGGTGTATATGCAACGGTGGACGAAAACGGCGTTGAAAAACCTAAACGTATCCACTATATTGGCGGAAGTGCTACGCAGTCCGCAACCTTTACCGATGAACAACTCAACGAAATTATCCAGCATATTATCGACTATTTATTCACGGACAAAGAAAGCTTTGCGCTAAAAATGGATAATGTCCAACTAAACGGCAGACTGAAAGACGACGTCAATATTTTCGGCGAAGTGGCTGTCGTACATATGCAGGACGTGAAAACGCTGTTACAAACGCTCGGAACGATTGCGCTGATTTGCGGTATCTCCGCGGTCGGCATATTAGCCTATTTCATTGTTAGGGCTGTGAAGAGACAAGGGGGAGTTCTTTTGAAAAGCACCCTCATTTTCTATGGCAGCTTTGTGGGGATAATAGGGGTTTTCTGCTTAGTCACGTTGATACAGCTCTTGAGCAAGGGGTTTGAGATGGAAGCTTATCTTACTATGCTTTGGCGCAACTTCCATTTCATTATTTTCTCCGATCCAGCGAAGGCAACGGGCTCCTTCTTCGACGATACGTTAACGATGATTTTAACGCTGGATTTATTTATGGCTGCGGTAGTGCGCGTACTGCTCATTATTGCGGTTTTTGTAGTGGGTTGGTGTGTCGTCGCGTATTTTTTGGATAGACGGGTAAAACGCTCGAATTGAATGAAAGAAAATTTAAGAATGCAGTAGGTTTACGAAAAACCAACGGTAAAAAAGTATAAAAGAAAAACCGTCCGCAAGGACGGTTTTTTGGTGTGGTGAGTTAAATTTGTCTATTTTTCAATCCATTCAAGCTCAATATAATCTGATTCCAGCTTTAATACAATACGTTCGGACTGAAACAATTCAATGATAATACAGTTATAGGCTATGTAATGAGATAAATAAGCCGTTCCTTTAATTCTTGAAAACACTTTATTGTAAGCCATTAACGTAAAACCTTCCATCCCGAAGAATAAATGCTTTTTCCACTTGTAAACTTCAAGTTCATCAGCAAAAAGCAAATGAATTTTCATCGTCAACGATTTTGCATTTGGATTGATGTCTTTAATCGAGTCGTGATATGAAAGATCTTCTTCAAATCGTAAAATTAAAAATTCGGGCTCGCGCTCTATTGATGTGATAATGCAATCGTGGGGTGTTGGAATTGTAGGTAATATATCTTGATTTAAATAGTATTTTGTTTTCATGTTAATTATTCTAAGTCAATCAAAAATATTTTCTTTTATTTCTGCCAAAATGGACTTTTCAATATTAATCGTTTTTTTGAAAAGTCCTTTGATTGTAAATGGTGTAAAAAAGGAAACTTCTATTCCATTTTGTGTAAATATATATGTTTTTAATGCGTCGGTTTTGGCGCCTGTCTCCAATCTGATTCGTGTGCTATAAGAAAATAAAGCATATGTAAAGACTTCGTTTTTCAGTTTTCCAACCACGGCGGCATACGCTCTATCAACGTCAACGGTGCCATCTCTTGATTGCAAACTGACAAGTTGATTTAAGTCGGGAATCATAAGCATAGGAATTAAACAACGATCTTGTTTCAAAATATCGGCGCTTGCGGCGATATGATTATTAAGCAATTCAATGATTCTTTCTTGAGTGGCAGTATTAAGTTCTGAAAAATTCATGCGGAATCTCCTTTTTTAGGTTGGTAAGTTCATTATACCACAAAAAAACAAAAAAACGCAATACTTCTATAGTAGATTTTTTGTGGAATAAGTTTAACGCAAGTTGAACTTGTTTAACTTCCGGTTATGAAATTTTTGAAAAAATACTGGTTTTTTCCCGCTTTTTTTGCTGTTTTTCTTGTTCTGGACTTGATCATAGCAGCCGTTTTTCAGCCGTTTTTGATCCATTCCGGCCGTTTTGTGCTCAATGATTTTG
>JAFVRE010000030.1 GCA_017504465.1 Clostridia bacterium
ACGATAATATCATTTTATCACTACACACTGCGATTGTCAAGCACTTTTCTAAAAAAAATTGAATTTTTATAAATCCAGTTTTAAATCACCGTCTTTGAGCCAACCAAGCTTTCGCATTCCCCATGCAATTAGCAAACACAACAATGCAGGCGCAACTATATCAATCGCTAAAATTTTCAATAGTACTATCCACCACACTTCGCTTGCAGTCATCGCAGAAAAAGTTTCGATAATGCCAACCAAGCCCGCCGTGCCCATGCCTGAGCCGACCTTCGTACTTGTCATTTTTAATACACAGGTGGAAATAGGGCCTAAAATTGCGCTCGTTACTACGGGCGGAAGCCACAAAATCGGTTTCTTGACGAGATTTGGCATTTGAAGCATACTCGTACCTAAACCTTGCGCGAAAAGTCCACCCCATTTATTGTCCTTAAAGCTAATTACCGCATACCCTATCATCTGCGTACAGCAACCGACAACAGCCGCGCCTGCTACAATTCCGTCAAGGCCAAGCGCTACCCCGATTGCCGCAGAAGAGATAGGCAGGGTTAAGAATACGCCCATTAGTACCGCGACTAAAATGCCCATCAAAAATGGTTGTTGCTCCCCTGCCGTGCGGATAATTCCGCTTAAAAAGTTCATTACGTTTGCAATCGGAGTTCCGATTAAAAAGGCTACCGTTGCGCCCGAAATAATGGATACGAGCGGTGTTACTATAATATCAATTTTCGTTTTACCACTGACAAGAGAACCAACTTCAAGGGATATAAATGCCGCGATAAACGCGCCCAAAGGCTCGCCCACGGACGTGAAGGAGATACCTGTGTCGAGTTTTGCAACGAAAGAGGCAAGCATCCCGACTACGCCAGCGGAAATGGAGACAAGCGGAGATTTTTTAAGCTTATAGCCCATACCAAGCGCAATACCTGCTCCCATCAAAAATTTAGCAAATTGCCCCATGAGTTTGAGGCAATCGCCGACTGACCCACCAAACAGTTTGCCAATGTTTTCGATTATCGTGCCGATAATCAGCGTGGCGAATAACCCTACTGCCATACCCGAAAGTCCGTCAATGAATATGTATTGCAAGATTTTTTTCAATCTTTCGAGCGTGAATTTCTTTTCAGCGGGTTGCGGCATTTGTTCTTTTTCCATTTGCATTTCAAAGGGATTTCCTTCATTTTTTTCCACAAGCTTACTCATATCAATTTCTCCTTGCTTTTTTATCATTATAGAACTTTTTTTTCGAAATTGCAAGATTTTGGCAATTTTTTTTGATAAGCATTGAAAAATGTTATTTATTAACATTTAGCAACGAAAAAGAACAACCCCCATCCATTAAGGCGTTGTTCTCTTTCATTTTTATTGCGGATTGCATTCTGGAGCGCAATCCGTTCTGTACTCAACGATTATTTCTTTTGGAAACTATCGCAGCAGGTGCAGCTTTCCGCGTCGCAAGAACAAGTGTTGCCTACGTGGATTCTTGCAAGCGTACAATAATCGCCGGAGTGGTTAAATTTGCATTCGGTTACGTTACAGCCGATACTCATGTTTACGTCTTTTTCTTTCATCATAATTTTTTTCCTCCTATCAAATTATGTATAATGAGTATGTGTAAGATGGGTTAATTTTATTGACATTTTTTTAAATTTGCTGTAAAATAATGTTGTAAATAATTTTTTCGGAGGTATTTATGAAAGTTATTTTAAAAGCCGACGTCAAAGGTACGGGTAAAAAAGGCGATATCGTTGAAGTTTCCGACGGTTACGGAAAAAATTTCCTTGTTAAAAAGGGCTTAGCGGAAATTGCTACTTCGTCGGGAATCAACGTTGTTAATCAAAAGAAAGCAGCTGCTGAATTCCATAAGGCTGAAGAAATCAAAGCGATGAAAGAGCTTGCAAGTAAGCTTGAGGGCTTGACTGTCGTTATTAAAATTAAGGTGGGGGAAAACGGTAAAGTGTTTGGTTGCGTGACTTCGCAAAACGCCGCTGCCGCTTTGAAGGAAAAGGGATTTGACGTGGATAAGAAAAAAATCCGCATGGAGTCCGTTAAGTCGCTTGGCGTTGTTGAAGCGGAAATCCGTTTGATGGAAAATATTTCCGCTAAAATTAAGGTGTCCGTGGAGGCTATGTAATGCTGTCTGAAAAGCAGAAAAAGATTTCTTATTGGATGCAGTCGTTCGTACTCATTCTTGCATCCTCTTTTTTGGTGTCCTTTGCGGCACACTGTTTGATTGAGCCAAATGAATTTACAATCGGAGGCGTGGCGGGTGCAGCGATTATGATTTCCTATGCGACAAATCAAGTCGTTCCGCAAAGTTTGATTGTGTTTTGCGTGAATATGCCACTGCTTATCGTTTCGTATTTCTTTGTCAAAAAGCGGTTTGCGCTTTTAACGATTGCAAATATTTTGCTTCAAACTCTTTGGCTTTTCATCCTGGAACAAACAAACGCCCCTATTATTGAATTTACCGACAACGGAACCAGGATTTTCGCGGCGGTTGCGGCTGGTATTTGCATCGGGACTTCTGTTGCCCTTGCCTTGAAAGCAGGCGGTAGTACGGGTGGTATTGACGTGATTGCCGTACTCGTACAAAAGAAATTCTCCGCAGGCTCGATTGCGCAAATGATTTTTTTGCTCAATAGCATTGTTATCGGTATTTCTTTCTTTGTCTTTAAAAAGGAAGATCAATCACTTGCGGTTAGTTTATTGCCCATTCTCCTCTCTTTATTCGAAGCTTATATCGAAAGCAAAGCGAACGATTCAATCACCAACGGATTTCAATCAGCTGTGGAATTTAGAGTAGTTACCTCAAAACCTGATGAAATGGCAGCCGCGCTTATGACACAGCTGTCGCGCGGGGTTACCGTTGCTCCTGCAAAAGGTATGTATACGAAGGAAGAGAAAGGATTGCTTATCTGCGTTATTTCTCGTAGACAAATCAATGCGTTTAAGAGAATTATTAAGGAGATTGACTCGGATTCTTTTGCGGTGCTTACCAACGTTTCTCAGGTTGTCGGGCTTGGATTTTATCAAAGCGAAAATTGAAAACTTTACAATTTTTTTCGGGTTTTGTATGGTCGAGTGGTCATCAAAGCCCGATTTTTTTAAAATTTCCTTTATTTTAAAGGGTTTTCGGCAATTTTTTTTGTTCAAACTATTGACTTTTTACTTTGTATAGGGTATAATAGTATTACCGAGAAACGAAAGGTATTCTTTCGATTTTAGGAATTTAAATTTTAAAGGGGATTTTTCTCATGAACAAAGGTGAATTGATTAAGGCAATGGCTGAAAAAGCCGGTTTTTCCAACAAGGACGCTGCAACTGCATACGAAGCTTTCGTTGACGCTGTTACTGAAGCTTTGAAGAATGGCGAGAAAGTTCAACTCGCTGGTTTCGGCTCTTTCGAAGTTAAAGACGTTCCTGCAAAAGTAGGCATCAACCCTCAAACCAAAGAAAAGGTTGACATCGCTGCTTGCAAGAAACCCGTTATGAAATTCGGCAACGCTTATAAGGCTCTTTTCAACTAATTTGCTTTTTAAACAGACGGAACTCGTCTAAAATATGGATTGCGAATCCAAAAAGTGTAACACACATTAACTTTCAAATGAAAGTCTCGTGTTTGCAACACAAATTTAAGACTAACGAAATATTCGTTAGTCTTTTATAATGTCTAAAAAAGCTATGATAAGGAACATACTTATCCTTTAAAGCAAAAGAAAACGGCTTCACTTGAGTTAGCAAAGCCGTTTTTTGTTTAATTTGAATTATTCTTCATCCGTCGTTTGCGTTTCTTCAGCAGTTTCTTCTACCTTTTCTTCAGTAGCTGCAGCTTTCTTCGCTTTCATAGCGGCAAGCTTTTCCATTCTTGCATCTTTACGCATTTGAGCTTTCATCTCTTTCGTAATGATACGAGCTGCGTCAATCTTTGCACGCATTTCTTGAGGTGTAGGAGGTACGAAAGACGAACCTTCTGCATTTTCAGGAATAACTTCATAGCCTTCATCTCTTTCGAGAATGCTTGCTTCCGTTTCTGCGTCGAACATATGAACGTGACGAGCATCGAATGCAAGTTCAATGATGTCCTTGAGCGCAACAACTGCACGGCTAGAGATCTTAGCGATCATTTGCGTGGTGTTGTCAACAAGAGAGCTTTCCTTTCCTTCATAGTCAAGTTCGCAATAGATTTGCGTTTCAGCACCAAGCTTTTCGATAACTTCGATACGTGCTTTTACAACCGTGTCGGGAGAGTTAGCGATGAACGCTTGGTCTTGATGGATATCTTCGGGACGAACACCAAACGTGATGTCTTTTTCTACGTTCAAATATTCGTTAATATTCTTAATACGGGAAACTAAGCTGTTGGGAAGAACAATCTTATTGCCGCCGGTTAAGGTAAGGCAAACTTTGTCGCCTTCAGAAACCAAACGGGAATTTTTAAAGAAGTTCATTTGAGGCGTTCCGATGAAACCTGCAACGAAAAGGTTTACAGGATAATCGTAAAGATTTTGAGGAGTATCTACTTGTTGCATGAAACCGTCTTTCATAACAACGATACGCGTACCCATCGTCATAGCTTCGATTTGGTCGTGCGTAACGTAAATGAACGTCGTTGCCAAACGAGAGTGAAGCTTGGAGATTTCCGTTCTCATAGATGCACGGAGTTTTGCGTCGAGGTTGGACAAAGGTTCGTCAAGAAGGAATACTTTAGGTTCACGAACGATCGTACGACCGAGCGCAACACGTTGACGTTGACCACCCGAAAGAGCCTTGGGTTTTCTCGACAAATAATCGGTAATACCAAGGATTTGAGCCGCAGCCTTAACTTTTTGGTCGATAATTTCTTTAGGTACTTTACGAAGCTTCAAACCAAATGCCATATTATCGTACACGGTCATGTGGGGATAAAGTGCGTAGTTTTGGAATACCATCGCGATATCTCTGTCCTTGGGAACTACGTCGTTCATGAGCTTGCCGTCGATATAAAGTTCGCCGGAAGAAATTTCTTCCAAGCCTGCGATCATACGAAGCGTGGTAGATTTACCGCAACCGGAAGGTCCTACCAAAACGATGAATTCCTTATCTCTGATATCGAGACAGAAATTGAAAACTGCTTGTACACCCGAGGGGTACACTTTGTTAATGCCTTTAAGCAAAAGTCCTGACATATATTTTCCTCCATGGCTATATAAAGCCAAAATAATTTCTTATCGATTTTATTTTACTATATTTTTGTTTTTTTTACAAGAGAGAAAAGCACAAAATTTGCGTTTCTATATTGTATATTTTGCACAATGAAATAATTGTTTTATTTGTATGGGAGTTTTCTTAGCGAATTTTAGCGTTTTTAAACGAAAAACGGCGCGTAATATTCCTGCCCTTCTTCTATGACAACTCTGCCTTGCATATGGTCGATAAGACCGCTTTTGAAATCGTCCGCAAAACGTTTTTTTACAGCGACAATCACCGTTACTTTATCCGCATAATTCGTACCCGATTGCATACAATCCGAGCAATTTAAATATTTTTGCAAACTGTCTAAACCTGTGTAATCAACGGTAATTTCAAATTCCTTACACATCTCAAGCGAACGGACGTCCGCTCCATCCAAATTTTCCGCGGCAGACGAGGAATATGCGCGAACTAAACCGCCTGTCCCAAGCTTAATTCCGCCGAAATATCGAACTACCGCCACCGCCGTTTCGTACAGTTTCTTATTTTTGAGCACTTCTAAAATCGGCATACCAGCAGTGCCTTGAGGTTCTCCGTCGTCGGAAAAGCGTTGTAAATTCCCCGTCTTATCCGAAATAAAGGCAAAGCAAACGTGGGTAGCGAGCGAATGCTCCGAGCGGATTTTGGAAATGAACGCCCGAGCCTCTTCTTCGCTTTCTACGTGCGCGGAGTAAGTGATAAACCGAGATCTTTCAATAATCTTTTCGCTTTGGTGCTCTGAAAACACCGTCAATACGGTCTTTCCCATACTGCTTTCCTTATGATACTATAATCTTTACGTGAACCTTTTTACCCTTATGAAGCACGAACTCATTTGCGGGTACGGGCATATTTACGTCCGTAACCTTGCTTTCGTCAACGCTTACACCGCCTTGTTCGATAAGACGTCTTGCTTCGCCCTTGGATTTTGCGATTCCTGCAAGCACCATTGCGTCCACTACCGTTTGCGCGCCGATTGCTTCTTTCGTTAAAAGTTCTGCATTGCCGCCGCCGAAAGCTGCTTTCGCTTGGCTTTGCGCAACGTTTGCCTTTTCTTCTCCGTGCACTTCTTTGGTAAGTTCGTACGCGAGAACTTCTTTTGCCTTATTGATACGCTCGTCCTTGTACGCGCAAAGCTCGTTGATTTGTTCGAGAGGCAAGAAGGTTAAAAGCTTCATGCACTTTTCCACGTCGTCGTCTGCAATATTGCGCCAGTATTGATAAAATTCGTAAGGCGTAGTCTTGTTTTCGTCAAGCCAAACCGCGCCCTTTGCCGTCTTGCCCATTTTCTTGCCGTCCGAGGTCGTCAAAAGAGTGAACGTCATAGCGTAAGCAGGTTTTTGCTCTTTAATACGGATAAGGTTAGCGCCGGCAAGGATATTACTCCATTGATCGTCGCCGCCAAGCTCCAACGAACAGCCGTATTTTTGGTGCAATACGAGGAAATCGTAAGCTTGCATAAGCATATAGTTAAATTCAAGGAAAGAAAGTCCTCTTTCCAAACGTTGTTTAAAGCATTCCGCAGAAAGCATACGATTTACCGAGAAATGCGCGCCGATATCGCGCAAGAACTCAACGTAATTCAAGTCTAAAAGCCAGTCCCCATTATCAACGACAATCGCAGCGTTTTTGCCTTCAAAGTCAACGAATTTAGACATTTGCTTTTTGAAACATTCTACGTTGTGACGAATGGTTTCTTTCGTCATCATACTGCGCATATCCGTTCTACCGGAAGGATCTCCGATCATTGCCGTGCCACCGCCGATCAAGATAATCGGTTTATGTCCTGCTTTTTGCATATGATGCATTGCGATAAGTTGCATGAAATGCCCTACGTGCAAAGAATCTGCCGTGGGATCGAAACCGATATAAAAAGGTACGCTTTCTTTACCTAATTTTTCGTATAATTCTTCTTCGAATACCGTTTGTTTTACGAAGCCTCTCGCGCGGAGAGTGTCCATTACGTTCGTATTCATTTCGTTTACTCCTTGAATTTTGTTTAACGAACCTATTTTACTATTTTTCCCATCTATTGTCAAGCGTTTTCGCGCCTTTCACTTTGAAAACTTGACAAAGCATTTACTTTGCGTTATACTTGTATTTGTGTAATGCATGCAACTTAGAAATTACGCACTACAAGGATGAAGGAAAATATGAAATTTGTTATTTTACTTGATATGTTCTTCGAGCTTCTCGCAAAACGAAAAGTTTCCGCTCCCTATTTCGCGCAAAAATACGATACGTCCGTTCGTACCGTCTATCGATACGTGGATAGGCTCTCCATGGTCGTGCCTGTTTACGTTAAAACAGGAAGAAACGGCGGAATTTGTATTCCTGATACATATAAGCTTCCTAAATTTTTCTTTTCGAAAGAAGACTTTGCCGCAACGCTTGAAGCACTTTCTCTCGCCTACGAAAATTCTTCCGACGAAAAATTCTTAAATGCGCAAAGGAAGCTTGTCGCGCAAATGCGCACAGAATACGGGAACTCCGCTGAGGAATTTACAGGATTTGACTTGCCGTTATCCGACGCCATATCAGCTCCTAATAAAAAGCCGCTTGCTTAGCTCCTTCTTTATAAATTTTTGCTGTTTAACGCTCCGCAAGGAGCGTTTTTTATTGCTCGGTTAGGTGGAACGCCTGCATTTTCGTCTTAGGTTTTATTCATAAAAGGTCTTAGTGATGTTGCGTGTTGTTTAGCATATTTTGAATAGAATGAGTCTATAAT
>JAFVRE010000031.1 GCA_017504465.1 Clostridia bacterium
GCAACGTATAAGCTATCGGTAAGGTCACCGCTCGTTAAGGAGCTGAGTTTCTTTTTCGTGCCCGTAATAGAGTCGTCATCGTTGATGATATAACCTTCTTCGTAAGCAAGCGAAAGCATAAGTTTATTCGACGTACCGTCAATCCCTAAAACGTCAGCAACGTATAAGCTATCAGTAAGGTCACCGCTCGTTAAGGAGCTGAGTTTCTTCTTCGTACCGTCAATAGAGTTATCTGAATTGATAGTGTAACCTTCTTCGTAAGCAAGCGAAAGCATAAGCTTGCTTGACGTACCGTCGATACCTAAAACGTCAGCAACGTATAAGTTATCGGTAAGATTACCTTCCATTAAGGAGCTAATCTTCTTCTTCGTACCGTCAATAGAGTTATCGGAATTAATGGTGTAGCCTTCTTCGTAAGCAAGCGAAAGCATAAGCTTATTCGAAGTACCGTCAATACCCAAAACGTCAGCAAGATACAAGTCTTCCGTTATGTCGCCTTGCGTCAAAGAACTAATCTTTTTCTTCGTACCCGTAATAGAGTTATCAACGTTGATGATATAACCTTCTTCGTATGACAAGGAAATCATAAGCGGGCTGGACGTACCGTCAATACCCAAAACGTCGGCAAGATATAATTCGTCCACAAGGTTTCCGCTCGTCAAACTATTGATAGACTTTTTCGTACCCGTAATAGAGTTGTCAGGGTTGATAACGTATCCTTCTTCATATGCCAAGGAAAGCATAAGCTTATTCGAAGTACCGTCAACACTTAAAACGTCGGCAACGTATAAATTATCCATAAGGTCGCCGCTTGTCAAAGAGCTAACCTTCTTCTTTGTGCCCGTAATAGAGTTGTCGGGGTTGATGATATAACCTTCTTCGTATGCCAAGGAGAGCATAAGCTTGTTCGACGTACCGTCGATTGCTAAGATATCGGCAACGTACAACTCGTCCATAAGGTTTCCGCTCGTTAAACTATTTATGGATTTTTTCGTACCCGTAATAGAGTTGTCGGGGTTGATGATATAGCCTTCTTCGTAAGCAAGCGAAAGCATAAGCGCGTTGGACGTACCATCAATAGCCAAGATATCGGCAACGTACAATTCGTCCATGAGGTTTCCGCTCGTTAAATTGCTGATAGGTTTTTTCGTGCCTGTAATAGAGTTGTCGGAGTTAATGATATAGCCTTCTTCGTAAGCAAGCGAAAGCATAAGCGCGTTGGACGTACCGTCGATTCCCAACAGGTCGGCGATGTACAATTCATTGATTAAATCAGTACCGCTTTCCATCAAGTCCGCGATAGTGCGGGGTTGGCTCTTATCGCCGTCCTTGTAGGCAAGCGCCATCATAAGCGTATTATCGTCTTCGATAGGGATAAGGTTTGCGATTTTCATACCGGTGAGAATACCGGTTGCATCAGTCATCAAAGAACCGATAGTGGTGGGCTGTTTACCCTCTTGAAGTTTTAAGTTCCCATCCTCGTCTTTTTCATAACCTGCAAGTGCGAGAATCATAGCATCGGTTTCTTCGTTCATATTCATGAGCGTGAAAAGCTCCATTTGATTAACGACGCCCATAATACCGTCGCCTTCCATGATCGAACCGATTGTCAAGCCCGTATGTTTTTTAACGGTATCGTTTTCGTAAACGACGTAATTGTCGGTGTTTTCAAGTTGCGCTAAATTATAAAGCGGAGTGTCGCTAAAGTCGCGGATTTGATATTTATAAGAAATTTGTCCGTCAGCAGAAGTGCTTACGTATGCTGCAATATAGGTGGTTGCGTTCTCTTCAAGCATCCAGCCCGAGCGCTCGGTGCTATAAACGTATTTATTGTTATCCCAATCAGTAAAGAAAGTTTCGTTAAGGGAAGTTGTAGAATGGAAAGCGTAGGTAAGAGGGAGAAGTTCTACTTGATTATCGCCATTTACCGTATAGTGAACGTCCTTTTTACCATACAGGAGAGCGCAGAGTACACCGTTATCGGGGCTAATGCCGCCAGTAAAGCTGGAAACCAAGCTCGCGATAGAAATAGAGTTTAATTTAGAAGTGAGATATTGCGGAACGTTTGCAAAGTTCAAGGAAAGAAGTTCTTCTTTGGTTGCAGGAACGCCAAACTCGGAAAGTGAATCCGACCAACCGCCGATTTGTTCGCCCAAGATAGGGGAGATAGCCACAAGATCAGCAAGCGTACTCCCGCCGCTTACGAGCCCGCCTGCGGTTTGACCGATTGTAGCAAAGGCTTGCCCCAAAGTAAGCGTTGCAAAATCTGCGCTTAAGTAATCGGAAAGTTCGCCGGGGATATCAAACCCGGCTTGTTCGATAGAATTATATGTTTCATCGACGGGCTTATTCAAAACCCCGTAAACAACAACGCCGATACCTCCAAAAAAGGCAACGACGCCAAATACCATACCGAGCAAAAAGGCGACCAATTTCCCTAAGAATCCACCTTTCCTTTTAACAATTACTCTCGGTTTTTGTTGCTTTCTCATACTTCTAGCCATAAACGACCTCGCTTTAAACACCGCTAAAAAGCAGTATATATAATTTCATACTTTACATTATATATTATAATATTAAAAAAATCAAGCATTTAAAGGAACTTTTTATGTTTTTATTTCGGCTTATTTTCGACGTGATATAACGTAAAAATGCTTTAAAAACCCCGTTAAACTCGTACCTGTATGGGGGATAGCTGTCAAAATAATGCAAAAAAACCTTATAAATTCTTTTTAAAAACAAAAAAACTACCGTAAAAAACGGTAGAAAAATTTAAAAATAAATCCGCCTGTGCCGCACCTCGGCATAAGGTCAACCCGCTTTCAGCAGGTGGGTACTCTGTCCACTCGACTCGGACTTTCCGTAAAACAGACCTTGCCTATCGAAAGGAACGCGAATTCCCGATTTTATAATGTGGATTGCGTTTAAGCCGAACTCCGTACACCGCAGATTTAAGTATATTATACCGAATTTTTGTCGTTTTGTCAAGGGATAGAAAGGTCGAGCGGGTACAAAAAATAGGAAAAAGATGAAAAAGGCGCGGAAAAGTTTGGAAAAGGGTTGTAAAATTCTTGCTTTTTTTCAGGAAAATTATTAAAATAAAAAGGTAAATAAAATACTCAACGAAGTTGAGAAAGAGGTTTTTATGGTTATTACAGGTGAAATTGAAAAAAAGACGGTAGAGTTTGCGGATTTTGAAAAATACGAAAACGAAGTTGTTACCGTAAAAGGCACGATTCATAACATCCGTATGATGTCGGATTTTGCGTTTATTATTTTGCGTACCGCTCGCGAGACTATTCAATGCGTTTATGCGGAAAGCTTTTCCGATTACCGAATGAGCGAAGACGTCAAGGAAGAATGCGCGGCGAAAATTACGGGTAAAGTTGTAGCAGGCGAAACGCGCGACGGCAGCAAGCGTTACGAGCTTCAAATCCATAACGTAGAATTGCTTTCTCATCCCACGGAAATTCCGCCTGTCGTTATTACGAAAAAGCAAGTCAATTGCGATCTTTCGACCAAGCTCGACTATCGTCCCGTTACCTTGCGTAATCCCAAAGAACGCGCGATTTTCAAGCTCCAAGAAGGTATCCAACGCGGGTTTAGAGAATTTTTGATAAAGGAAGGATTTACGGAAATCCACTCCCCAAAGATTAATTTCGCAGGCGCAGAAGGGGGTACGAACGTCTTTAAGCTTGACTATTTCGGTAAACAAGTTTATCTTGCGCAATCCCCGCAGCTTTACAAGCAAGCTATGGTTGCCGTTTACGAAAGAGTATTCGAGATTGCGCCCGTATTCCGCGCGGAACATCACGACACCAGTCGCCACTTAAACGAATACATTTCCATGGACTTCGAAATGGGACTTATTGATTCCTTTGAAGATATCATGAACATGGAAACGGGCGCGTTGAAATATATCATGAATTTATTAAAGACGGAATACAAAAACGAAGTGGACATTCTCCACGTCGATATTCCTGAAATCAAGGAAATTCCCGTGATTAAGTTCATGGACGCAAAAGAGCTTTTGATGAAGAAGTTTAAATATAAGCCTTCGGATATGAAGGACTTTGATCCTGCGGAAGAAGAACTTCTTGGTAAGTACGCGAAAAAGGAACTCGGCTCGGACTTCTTGTTCGTTACCCATTATCCGTCCAAGAAACGCCCCTTCTACACCATGGACGATCCTGCTGATCCCGAATACACCCTGTCCTTTGATCTTTTATTCAGAGGCTTGGAAATCACGTCGGGCGGTCAACGTGTACACGACTACGCAGAGCAGGTTGCAAAGATGGAAAAACTCGGCATGAATCCCGAAGAATTTGCCACCTATTTAATGCTTCATAAATACGGCGCGCCTCCTCACGGCGGTCTTGGGCTTGGCTTGGAACGTTTGACGATGCACCTTTTGGGAGCAAAGAACGTTCGCGAAGCAACGATGTTCCCTAGAGATATTAACCGCGTTTCCCCGTAATTAGAAACAAAGAAATAAAGAGGTGAATTGACGCTCGTCATGAATTCTCGAAAACTCCGTTTTCTTCATGAATTAAATTTTGAAACTCAAAATTCATTGCGGTAAAAATTTATAAATAATTCCACAATGCAATCGCAGGGTCCAATTCATGGCGCAGCCAATTCATGAAATTTCAATTCATGCAAGCTCGGCTTGCAGTTTATAGCAAAGAGTATTAATACTATGAAAAAAATTATTACGGTGACCGACCTTTGCTGTGAGCGTTGCGCTCGGCACGTCGCGGAGAAATTACTACTTTGCGAAGGTGTTTTAAAAGCGAAGGCGAACTATAAGAAAAATCAGATTTTCGTTGAAGTTTTGTCCGACTGCCAAGACGAAATCTTGAAAGAGTATCTAAAAAACGACGGGTACGAAGTTGTGGCAATTGAAAAGCGAAAGGGGATTTTTTCGTAAAATTGCGTCAATTCACTTTACAAAAATATTTTAAAGTGTTATAATGCTAATAATTGAATAAAGATAAAGCGTTTTGAAAAAGGACACGTTTTTTACAAGGCACGTCGCGCAGAGAGCTTCCGTTTTGGTGCAAGGAAGAGGACGGCGGTAAAAAATATCACCTTAAAAGCTGATTCGACCAACCCATGTACGCGTTGAACGCGTTTAGGCAGTAATCGAATACGGTCTCGCCAACCGTTACTATGCGCGACAAATGATAGTTTGTTTTGGTGGTTTATAACCCGGCTTTTACAGTCGTCGTGTTTTCCAAAGCGCGACGGCTTTTTATTTTTGTTAAAATACTCCAAGGAGAAAAGAAAATATGTCTATGTACAAAAAAGTGGACACCTCTCTCAATTTTGTAGAGAGAGAAAAGCAAATTGTGGAATACTGGAACGAAAACTCTGTTTTCGCAGACAGTGTTGCCATGAACGAGGGCAAGGAAGAATTTTCCTTCTACGACGGACCTCCGACGGCAAACGGTAAGCCTCATATCGGTCACATTTTGACGCGTGTTATGAAGGATATCGTACCCCGTTATCAAACCATGAAAGGCAAGCACGTTTTGAAAATTAGAGCGTTAATCTGC
>JAFVRE010000032.1 GCA_017504465.1 Clostridia bacterium
ACCGTCCTCACCGTCTTCACCGTCTTGGCCGGGAGCACCCGTCTCGCCCTTTAACCAAGCAAGGAAGTCTGCTTCAGTACCAACGTTGCCTGCATCAAGCCAAATATCGTAAGCTGATTTACCGTCTTGACCGTCTTCACCGTCTTCACCATCTTGGCCGGGAGCACCCGTCTCGCCCTTTAACCAAGCAAGGAAGTCTGTTTCAGTACCCTCGTTGCCTGCGTCAAGCCAAATTTGATAAGCGGACTTACCGTCTTGACCGTCTTCGCCGTCCTCACCGGGATTACCTTGTTCGCCTTGAGGACCTTGTACGTTGCCAAGCTCGCTCCAAGTCGTTCCACCGTCGTACGATACGTACAACTTGCCGTTTTCTACCTTAAAGGCAGGCGTGATACCGTCTTCGCCATCTTCACCGTCTTGGCCGGGATTGCCTTGAGGACCTTGTACGCCTTGGTTCCCTTGTTCACCTTGTTCGCCTTGAGGGCCTTGTACGTTGCCAAGCACCGACCAGTTAGATCCGTTGTCATACGATACGTACAACTTACCGCCTTCTACCTTAAAGGTGGGCGTTTTACCGTCTTGACCGGGATTACCTTGTACGCCTTGTTCGCCTTGAGGACCTTGTACGCCTTGAGGACCTTGCACGCCTTGTTCACCTTGAGGACCTTGTACGCCTTGAGGACCTTGTACGCCTTGTTCGCCCGTTGCGCCCTTCAGCCATTCAAGGAAGTCCTCTTCCGTGCCTTCGTTGCCTGCGTCAAGCCAAATCTCGTAAGCAGACTTACCGTCTTTGCCGTTGAGACCATCTAACTTGCCCATAGCGGAGTCAGCCGTGGAGTCGCAAGAAGCAAAAGCAAAGGCGCTTGTTGCCACAAACATCATCGATAACAATGTTACTAATAACGTTTTCTTTTTCATAAATCTCCCCTCAAAAAATTTTTTTCGATTTTAATCGATAGTGGATATAAATATTTTATCACACCATTTGGTGTAATGTCAACCAAAAATGCCATATTTTGTGTAAAATGATATCATGGAAGATAAGTTTTTATTTGCATTTTCGAACAATTTAAAGTTTCTAATCGGAGATATGAGCATTTCCGAATTCGCCAAAAAAGTAGATATCCCTCAACAGACGATTTCAAGGTATCTGCTTTGTCAACGCGAAATAACGTTACATAACTTATGTAAAATCGCTGATTATTTCGAAGAAGATATCGATTTTTTAATCGGCAGAAAACAATAGAACCCCTTATCCGCAGGCTTTGCCTGCGCTTTTTTTATTCCTACAATCAACTTGGACCCAAAATACAAGCTTAAAAAAAATCAATAAATTTTATAAAAACCCCTTGACAAATATTTTTTAATATGATATGATTTTAATATCAAAACAATATGGAGGTTTTGTTATGAAAGAAATTATTTTGAAAAACAAAAAGAACGGTATGCGAGTTCTTTTTACCTGCATACTCGTTGAGCTTTTGGCAATCGCGGGAATCGTGTGCGCGGCAATCATCGACGAAAGCACGAATTTGCCTGAATTCGTTTGGGTTTCTCTACTCGTGTTATCCCTCATCGTCGCTTTTATCGCATGGATTCCACTTTGCGGACTTCGTATTTTGAAACCGCAAGAAGCTCTCGTATTAACGTTATTCGGCAAATACGTAGGCACGATCAAGGGCGAAGGCTTCTACGCCGTCAACCCCTTCTGCTCGTCCGTAAACCCTGCGGCAAAAACCAAGCTCAGCCAAAGCGGAGACGTCACCCGCCCCAACGCAGGCTTGAACGTGAGTGAGGACGGAAATATCTCGTTTGAGGTAGTAGATAAGAAAATTTCTTTAAAAATCATGACTCTCAACAACGCAAGACAAAAAATCAACGACTGCCTCGGCAACCCCGTTGAAATCGGTATTGCGGTAATGTGGAGGGTTGTCGATACAGCAAAAGCAGTGTTTAACGTTGATAACTACAAAGAATACTTATCCTTACAATGCGATACCGCGCTTAGAAACGTAGTACGTATTTATCCTTACGACGTAGCGCCCAACATAGATACGACGGGCGACGGTCAGGCGGATGACGGCAGCCTTCGCGGTTCAAGCGAAGTAGTAGCGCAACGTATCCGCGACGAAATTCAATCTCGCGTAAACGAAGCCGGTCTTGAAATTATCGAAGCTCGTATCACGCACCTTGCATACGCACCCGAAATTGCGAGCGTGATGCTCCAACGCCAACAAGCTTCCGCAATTATTGACGCAAGGAAGATGATCGTTGACGGCGCGGTAGGCATGGTCGAAATGGCGCTTCAACGCTTGAGCGAAAACAACACGATCACGCTCGACGAAGAAAGAAAGGCGGCTATGGTGTCTAATCTCTTGGTTGTCCTTTGCGGAAACCGCGACGCGCAACCCGTTGTCAATTCGGGAAGTCTTTATTGATAATTTACCCCAAAAGGAACACTTGCTATGGAAAAGAAACAAGTCCCCTTACGGTTATCTCCCAAGCTCTACGACGCGATTGCGGCGTGGGCGGAAGACGATTTCCGTTCCGTAAACGGACAAATTGAATATCTCTTATCCGAATGCGTAAGACAACGCAAGAAAAACGGGAAATACGTTTCCGACGAACTCGACGTCCCCCCCGAACTGGATATATGATAATTCCCCAAACCGACAGGAATTTTACGCCCTGTCGGCTTTTGGCTATTTTAAAGGAGAACATTTTATGGAATACGTCATTTTTTTCATTCTCGGCGTATTGTGTTGCGTAATCGGAGGCATCAACACAACGGGGAATATATCCACCGTTAAATACCGCCAACGCCGCCGCGTCGCGCCCGAAAACAGAAAAGCTTTTGGTGTAATCGTAGGTATCGGCATGATTATTATAGGCATATCCTTTATCGTTGCGGGAATTTTACTTATCTTAGCGGAAAAGCAACTCAACCCCGTTCTTGAAAATGTAGCCGGCATCTCGATAATTGTCGGCGCAGTTGTCGGATTAGTACTGCAATCATTCGCTACAATTAAATACAACAAAGGTATATTTTAAAGGAGAAAATTATGAAAGTTGCAATTTTAACAGGCGCGTCAAGCGGACTTGGCGTAGAATTTTTTAAATGCTTACAAACGGAAACTTTAGACGAAGTTTGGGTGATTGCGCGACGTGAAAACAAGCTCAACGAATTAAAAGAGAAATTTGGCAAAATTTCCACAAAGGTAGTACCCATGGACGTGACGAAGCGTGAAAATATGGAAAGTTTGCGCTCGCTTTTAGAGACCGAAAAACCCGACGTGAAGTTCTTAATCAATAACGCAGGCTTTGGCACGATCGGGAATTTGGAAACGTCGGATTATAAAACGCAAGGCGAAATCGTCGAGCTCAACGTCCGCGCGTTGACCGAAATTACAACCATCGTTTTACCGTATATGAGCGAAAAATCGTATATCGTAAACACCTGCTCTATCGCGTCCTTCGTGCCCAACGCAAGAATGACCGTATATTCTTCCACGAAAGCATACGTTATGAGTTTCACCCGCGCGCTCCGCTACGAACTCAAAAAGAGAAAAATTAACGTGACCGCTATCTGCCCTGGGCCGATGGATACGGAGTTTTTGGCGGTAGCAGGTATTGAAAAAGGCACTTCTAAGACCTTCGACACTCTCCCCCGTTGCAACGTTGAAAAGACGGCGAAATACGGTTTGAAGGCGGCAAAGAAAGGCAGATGCGTCTATACCCCGCACCCCTTCTTTAAACTCTATCGCCTTTTGGCGAAAATCCTGCCTACCGCTTGGCTGATGGGCGCCGCAAAAACCTAAGAGTATTGAATATGCAAAAAAATCTCTTCGTCTCTTGTTTAGACGGAGAGATTTTTAAATAGTTTATCCCTATTAAGATATGTTTTAAGCGACTTTTATTTCATTCTTAAAACTTGTTGTTTTTGTACAATTATCAAAAACCGACGGGGCAGGTATGCATTTACGCATACCTGCCCCAAAAAAATACTTATTATTTTTATGCCATTTTGCGAACGAATTTCTCTTTTCTTTCGCGCAATTATTCAGCTCATTACCACTTGGTAACTTTCATGCTTGCAATCTTGATAGGTTCAACGGGCGTGCTGAAGTATGCAACGTCTGCATGCGCATATGCATCCTCTTCATTGATAGTTGCTTCCGTTTGCAACGTAAAATCTTCAGCGTCAACGTGAGATTCTACGTATTCTTCAATCGCGCTTTGTAAGCTTTGTAAAACTTCTACGCTGTCTTCTTCAAGCTCTGCGAAGGTACAATATTCGTTAAAGCCGGACGTAACCGAAGAAACGTTGATAGAGAACATAGACGTTGCGCTATTATAGCCGTATTCTTTCGAGCTAACGCCATTTCCGTCCGAACGCTGTCCCCAAACGAGCGTATCCGCGAAGTCTCCCTTGCTGGTATAGCGCATGGTAAGTGCGCCAAAGCTGTTGCGAACAGAGCCGTTTTCTACCCTAAAGCTATTCTTACTAAATTCACCGTATAACGTGTAGGTAGGATCCGTCTTTTGTTCATCGTTCCAAACGGTAGGCGTAAACAAACCTTTTTCTTCAAGCTTTTTCACAGCGTCCAAATACGATCTGTAAACGAGGGAGTTAGTGTCTTCCTTGTATTCATACACACCGGTGTACCAAGCCGCCGTTTGATAATCATGTATGCAAAGTCCATTATAGAATTTTCCATCGACAAGTTCAAGGAAATGTCTTGCCGTTGTCGGCGTTAAATTTCTGTTGAGATTGTATTCAAGGGTATAGGTCTTTTCATTGAACTCAAGAACCATCTCTACTTTCGGCTTAGAGGTTTCGCACGCGGTCATGGTCGCAAGCGAAGCGCACGCGCTCGCTACCGCAATTGCCAAACAAATTGTTTTTTTCATCATGTTTTTCGCCATATTTTTATCTCCAATGCGAATTTTTACCTTTCTATTTTACCTTATTAACCGCCATTCCGTCAAGCACTTTTAAGCGGTTTTTGTTTATTTTTAATAAATCCGACGAGGATTTGCCTCGCTTTTTTTATAACGTGCTAAAATATTTCAAATCGTCAAACTCAAAAACAAGCGTTTCCTGTTTTCCGCCACGTTCAACAACCACCTTTACAACGTCGCCTAAACGGACGTTTAAAATGTATTCGGGCACGGTGAATCTACGGTCAATCTTGACAATTTCCCCGTCGCCGATTTGGATGGTCTTTAAAATATCTCCTTCTTTGAACTTTCCATTCGCGATACAGTCAAAGCTAACCCACTTGCCCAACTCGTTTTGTTGTTGCCCTACTTTGTAAACGGAAATCTCTTCTTCGATATATAATTTCCCGTCGCTTCCTATCCCTGCAACCGAATCGGAAACGGTGGTCATAATCCCAAACTTCGCTCTCACGAGTTCGCCGTTATTCGCAAGGATATTATTTACCGCCTGAAGCACTTGCGTGATAGGCAATGCGTAACCCATGTTATCAATATCGCTGGAAACAGACTTCGCATTGACGATCCCGATAAGCTCTCCTTTTCCATTGAAAAGTCCGCCGCCCGAGTTTCCGCCGTTAATCGCGGCGTCCGTTCTCATAACGCGGTAAGAATACGTTTGCTTCGTAACGCTATTGCTCGGGAAGGTGCCCGCTACGTCCATCTCTACGTCAATATACTCAGAATCGAGCGACAAAACCCCTTGCGTTACAGCCACGCCAAGTCCTTTAGGATTGCCGATCGCGAACACTTTTTCACCGACCGTTTGCTCGTCGGAGGTACCCATGTTCGCGGCTACCACGTTGCTTTCCTTTAATTTCTCGCTGTCGCGGACGCGTAAAATTGCGATATCGTAGTCTATCGAACCACCCACGTATTGCGTTTTAATACCGCCGCCAAAATCCACGCCTAACACCGATTCCGACGTTTCCCCTGCAGGCATTGCGCCGTAAGGATAGACGTAAATGTTATCCCCCCAAAAGCGAACGGACGGATTATATACGACGTGATAATTCGTCAAAATCAACGCATCGCCCGCCGTTTTATCAAGCTCGATAATAACCCCGCTGCCCGTATAGCCCGAATTAAATGCCTGCACCGAAACGACGGACATGATATTTTCCGCGATTTGCTCGGTGTTGTTGTCTTCGGTAATATCCAGCGTATCCGCGTCAAGATATTCCTTTAAAAATTCAAGGAAAGTACCCTTAAACCCCTCTTCACCCTTGCAAGCTTCTTCGTAAATATCACGGATATCAAGATCTTTTCCGTCTTCTCCGGGCGTACCTTGTAAATATTCAAGCCAAGCCTTTTCGTCACCGCTAAATCCGTTTTGCACGGCAATTTCATACGCGCTCATACCGTTGCAGCCCGCAAACGATAAAGTCGCAAGCACGGCAAGGCAAACAGCTAAGATTTTTTTAATGGTTTTTCTCATAATTATCGCCTCAAATAAATATATTTGTATTATATAGTATATACCAGAATTTGGTTCAATATCTAATCATTTCTTGAAAATTTTGTGAAAGTGGATTGTAATGATTGCAAAATTTTCTTCGCTTAGCTTATTCTTCCAGTTCATCTAAACTCAAGGTAAAGGAATAAATAAATTTCTCAAAGAAGTACCGGATTTCAGGCATATCACGGGATAAAAGATCTTCTTCTATCGTCTTTTTCGCCCTTGAAAACTCGCTGTTCCCCGAACGCAATTCCTCTAAACATTTGATATACGCGGATAATCTGTCCGCGGCTTTGACAATTTTATACTCCTCACTCTCTTCGTCCGCTAATACGTACGGCGAAATCTCTTCGCGCATAGGCTCGGGAAGTTTTTTGACCATATTTTCACAAGCGCTGCGCTCAAGCTCTTTATACGCACCGTGAATATTCTTATTGTAGTATTTGATAGGCGTTGGTAAATCGCCCGTCACCACTTCGCTCGTTTCATGGTAAACCGCGTAAAGCACCGTTTTTGCCACGTCCACGTTACCGCCAAAGCACTTATTGCGAATGGTGGCTAACGCATGGGCAAGCAAGGTAACGCTTTGGGAGTGTTCCATGATATTTTCCTCGCGCTCGCTGCGCATGAGTTGCCAGCGCTTAATATATTTCATTCTATCCATAAAGGCATAAAAATCGTAACGCATTTTTTCTTCCTTTAAACCGTTGACAAACGGTAATTATTATAATATAATATAGTTATCAATTTAATTCCGTCGTGGGTGCTTGAAATTTTCAGGCTGAGATTATACCATTTGAATCGGCAAGGTAATACTTGAGCGAGAGTAACGTCCAAAGGCTTTTTTCCGCCCACGGTTTTTTTTGCGTATCCTTAATTTCGTGCGCATAAAATATCGTAGGTGTTTTTTATTGTCTAAAACAAAAACGGCGGAAAGGAGGTCCTATCTTATGTTTCTCAATTCCCTCATGGCGTTTGCCATTCACACACTCGAGCCTGTTGCAAAATGGAGCGCAATTGTGATTTTGACGAGTCTTTTTCTCGTCGGCTCATACCTGTACCTTACCAAACGCAAAATTTTGCCGAAATTTCTTAAATATTCGACGCTCGCGCTCGCCGTTTATTTCCTTTTTCTTGCGGTATGCTTGTTTGTTGCCGACCTTACCTATCATTACAGTGACGAATACGCCCAAGAAAACTGGCTTGATAAGTCCATCCTCATCTCGCATATCCTGCTCCCTTTATGCGCGTTTATAGGGAGTATTTTACTCGCTTGTCTCGTACATGGGTACGCCAAATACAAAAAATATGCAAAGCTTAAACAACTCAAAAACACGCTTTTTATCGGTGTTTCCTGTGTGTTTATTTTAACGCTTTTACAAATAGGAAGATACTACTTGCAAAAGATAGACGGCGACGGATATTTCAATTCCGATTCCGCTTCGGTAAAGCAATTCGCGTTGTACGCTTGCTCGGTTATATTGACCTTTTTATTATTGACAGCTTCGCGCGCGGATAAACAACCGCTTGATTTTCAAGCAAAACCCCTTGCGCACGCCGGGATATGCGTGTCTATGAGCTTCGCTCTTTCCTACGTCAAACTGTGGGATATGCCCAACGGCGGCGCGCTTACGCTTGCAAGTTTGTTCCCGCTCGCGCTATATTCCTACGTTTACGGCACGAAAAAGGGATTGTTCGCAGGCTTTTGTTATAGCCTGCTTCAAGCCGTTCAAGATCCGTGGATTATTCATCCCGCGCAATTTTTACTCGATTACCCTATCGCGTTCACTTCCGTCGGGCTGGCGGGACTATTCAAAGAATCCAAGCTCAACCGTTCAAATCCGCGTCTTGCTTTTTCGCTCGGTTGCGGCTTCGTCGGCATCTTCCGTTACACAGCGCACGTGCTCTCGGGGATATTCGCCTTCGAGGCGTATGCAAAAGGACAAAACGCCGTGCTTTTTAGCCTTGCTTATAACGTTTACGTGCTTGTAGATATTGCGCTCGTAATTGCCGCCGCAATTGCGGTGTCGTCGTCAAAAACGTTTACAAAAGAGCTTTAAAAAGCAAGGGATAATCCTTTGACCTAAATTTTCTATCTTTCACTGAGTGGATAGCGCAACTGTCCGTGACCAAAGTCAATCGTCCGACCTATCCGACGGAGCGTTGAAGATACGAGCAAGACAAGGCGAATCAAGGGAGCGTACTAAGCGTACGCGACCGAGCAACAACGCAGTATTGCGAAGTATATACAACGCGACTTCAAAGCGACTTAATATACCGCCACTTCGTCAAAACGCTTTTTATTGACGATAATTTTCTTGTTTTCTAAATCCACCTTAACGACAACGCCCTTGATTGCAGGGAAAAGGATATTTTTTCCATTGTTTTCAAGGGTGTAGATTTCGGAAGAAAGATTGGCTATATCTTTTACCGTACCCAAAAATTCGCCTTCTTCCGTCTCGCAGGCGATTCCGAGAATATCGACGATATAATACTGCCCTTCTTCGAGCTCCGGCGCGTCTTCTCTATCGCCGTATAAAAGTTTCCCGCGGAGCAATTCCGCAGCGTTTCTATCGGGTACGCCGCGAAGTCCTAAATATGCAAAACCGTCGGTCCCAACACGAAAGGAAAGAATTTTATATTCCTTTTCGTCAATATAAACCACCCCGAATTGTTTTACGTCTTCGGGAAAGTCGGTAAACGTTTTAATTTTGATTTCACCGCGAATGCCTTGCGGTTTCAAGACCTCGCCTATGACCAATCGTTCCATAAATAACCCCTCTTTTTTTAAGGATTTTTTTTCGCTCTTTAACGCATACAGCCTATGCAGGTATGCGATGAAGAGCTTTTCTTATGCACAAAAAGGCTTTCTTGCGAAAGCCTTGCGCGCATTGTACTAAATTATTCTTCGTCGGCTTGAGAATCGTCAACGACTACCTTCTCTCCGCCTTTTTCACAAATTTCAACGACGTATCTTTTTTCGTTACGAGGGGTTGCCGCGTGAACGAGCGTACGCATTGCTTTCGCAATTTTACCTTGTTTCCCAATCACCTTGCCCATATCGGACGCGGGCAACGTAACGGTAACTTCGATAACCCTTTCCTTTTCGTTGACGTCGTATTCGATATTTTCTTTATCTTCCGCGAATTGTTCAACGATATACTTAATTAAATCCAACATTTTTCAACTCCAAAAGCGTTAATTATTTGGATTTCTTGGTCTTCGTCTTGGGTGCGCTGAGCTTTGCGGATTTTTCCATAGCGCCTGCTTTTACAAGCAAGTTCTTAACCGTTTCGGTAGGTTGAGCGCCCTTTGCAATCCAATCTTTTGCTTTTGCAACGTCGATGTCAGCATCAGCGGAAACGGAAGGATTGTAGTGACCGATGCAATCGATATATTCACCATGCATAGCCTTTCTGCTGTCCGCAACAACTACACGATAGATAGGGTTCTTCTTGTCGCCCATTCTGAAAAGTCTCATTTTTACCATAATAAATACCTCCAAAGTATATATAAATATTTTTATTTTTTTATTTTTTGACAACCGAAGTCGTTATTACATATTTGATAACCGCTAAAACGCGGAGATGTTTACCGCAGACAACTAAAGCGAACCAACCGCTAAAACGCGGAGATACCAGCAAGCCAAAACGGAGCAAGGGAGCGTACAAGAAGTACGTGACCGCGTGACAACGCAGGATTGCGACGTATATACGCGTTTCGCTATTTAGAACGGTAAGCGTAATTTACCTTTACCGCCCTTAAGCTGTTTCATTAGCATCTTCGTTTGCTCGAACTGTTTTAAGAGCTGATTTACTTCTTGAACGGACGTGCCTGAGCCTGATGCAATACGGCGCTTTCTCTTGCTGTCGATAATCGAAGGGTTTTCACGTTCTTTCATCGTCATGGACAGGATAATCGCTTTCGTGTGTTCAAGTTTTTTCTCGTCGATATCGCTCTCGCTTACTTTAAGCTTGCCCATACCGGGCATCATAGACAGCATTGCTTGCGCGCCGCCCATCTTTTTCATCATAGCGAACTGTTCAAGATAATCGTTAAGCGTGAAGGAATTTTCACGCATTTTTTGTTGCATTTTCTTGGCGTCTTCTTCGGTAATCGCCTGTTGCGCTTTCTCAATCAACGACAGCACGTCGCCCATACCTAAGATTCTCGACGCCATTCTTTCGGGATAGAACGGCTCTAAATCGGTCAGCTTTTCGCCTACGCCGATAAATTTGATAGGCTTCCCTGTTACCGCTTTAATGGACAAGCACGCGCCGCCTCTCGTATCACCGTCGAGCTTCGTCAAAACCACGCCCGAAATTTCCAATCTCGAATTAAAGGTATCCGCAACGTTGACCGCTTCTTGACCGGTCATAGCGTCAACGACGAGCAAGGTTTCCGTCACTTCTACCTGTGCTTTGATATTTTCAAGCTCTTGCATGAGCGTATCGTCGATTTGCAAACGCCCTGCCGTATCCAAAATTACGGTATCATAGCCCATGGAGCGCGCGTAATCAATCGCTTCTTTCGCCGTTTTGACAGGGTTTTGCGTACCCTTTTCAAAGACTTCTACGCCCGCGTTCTTGCCTACTACTTTAAGTTGCGTAATCGCCGCAGGTCTGTAAATATCCCCCGCTACGAGCAAAGGCTTTTTCCCGCCCTTTTTAAGAAGTACCGCGAGTTTTCCGCAAAGCGTAGTCTTACCTGCGCCCTGCAAACCGCACATCATAATCACGGTAGGAAGCTTTGGCGACGTTTCAAGCTTCGCGTTCTTAGAACCCATAAGCTCAATCAATTCTTCGTTGACAATCTTGATAACCTGTTGCGCGGGATTGAGCGAAGTCAAAATTTCCTGCCCGACCGCCTTTTCCGAAACGTCAGCAATAAACTGTTTTGCGACCTTCAAATTAACGTCCGCTTCCAAAAGCGCCACACGCACTTCGCGCATAGCCGTACGAATTTCAAGCTCCGTCAGCTTGCCACGCTTGGTTAGCTTTGAAAATATATGGTTTAATCTATCCGATAATCCGCCGAATAACGCCATATTTACTCCTTACTCTTCTCTTGAAACGACGTTTCCAAAAATAACGCCGCCGTCGATTTCCGTCTTCTCGACGCCAAACTCTTCATGTACTTTCTCTAAGCGATTTTCAAGCTCTGAAATCTGCTTAGACGTACCGTCCGTTTCTTTCATTTCCGCAATCCAACGGTTCACCGCCGTCATATATGCCGAATACTCTCTCGAAAGCTCGTCCAACGCGTTTACAAACCCGAGTTTTTTATCATACTCTTCAAGTTGTTTTCTGCATTTTACTAAGCAATCGGATACGCTTTGACGAGAAACACCCTTCTCTTCCGCTATTTCCGCAAGGGATAAATCGTAATTGAAATATAAATCGGTGATTTCTCTTTGCGTTTTGGTAAGCAGGGGCGAATACAAATCCCAAAGCCTCAAAAAATCGAGATCCTCGTGTTTCATATTCCTTCCTCCTTTCAAACCTACCTGCCTATTATACCGCATAAAACAACGCCTGTCAAGCATTTTTACTTGACAGGCGTTAATTTTTTTATTTTTTCTTTTATATTTGTTGCATTTCTTGAGAAACTTGTTGCCTTTGTTCTTTGTTTTGCAAATCAGCTAATATGCAAAGCGCAGAAACAATACAAGATATCGCACCAAAAATAGCTCCTATGCCCAATTCAAAAACATCTTCAATTTCTTCTTTTATTGCTTTATCCGCATATTGAACCAAAGAGGGCATTAAAAAAAGAAGAAGTGCTCCTACCGCAAAAGCCACAAACGCATATTGAACGTACTTTTTATCTTGCTTATTTTCCGCAACAAACAGTAAAACCACCGCTATCGCGGGTGCTGCGTAGGCTAATGAAGCCATAAACGAGAACTCAAAAGCCTCTTCTTCAGCTACCTCCCAACCAAAGCAAGAACCCCAGCCTGAAACTCCTACCACAAACCCATCGGATGCAAATGCCCCACTAACACCAGCGGCTTCTTCAACATCAACAGAAAGCGCTGGGAAAAAAATTGTCAAAACGGCAAAAAAGCCAAAAATGACTGCCAACAAAGATAAATTGTTTTTAATTTTTTCTACCATAGAAAAAACCTCCTAAAAAATATTATGACAATATTATATAAGAAGTTTTCTTCTATGTCAAGTATTTTTAGAAGTTTTCTTCTATAATTGTAATTATGAGGATTGGAGAAAAAATTAAAGAATTAAGAATAGAGAATCATCTATCTCAAATGCAATTAGCTAAGATAATCGGGGTAAGTCAAAAAGCCGTGGATTATTGGGAGCGTAGCGTAAACGAGCCAAAAGCGAGTTACATTATAAAACTCGTAGCAACCTTTGGTATTTCTTTTGATGATTTTTTTAGTGACGTTCAATAAGTAACACCTGTCAGGCGTTTTTTACTTGACAGGTGTCATTTTTTTAATTTTCGTATTTTTTTAAATATTTTTAGTGCGTACGCGACGGGTAGTGTTAGAAAAGCTTTAACAAATCCACTAAAATAGCAAACCCGAATAAAAATACGATACCGACTAAATGGATAATCGTTTCCACTTTTTGATTGATGGGCTTTTTACGAATCCATTCAATCGCGCAGAACACCACTTTCGAGCCGTCAAGCGCAGGAATGGGCAGTAGATTAAACACCGCTAAATTCACACCGATAAGCGAAGCGACGTTCAGGAAAGAAAGCAAACTGCTCGACGCAGCTTCTGCGGTTACCGTTATCGTCGTAATCGGCCCGCCGACCGCTTCCAAACCAAGTTTACCTGTTAAGAGTTCCCCAAACGAGCGCAGGACAGTTCCGCCGATTTTCCAAGAATACGCAACCGACCTGCCGAGCGTTTCAAAAAAGCCAAGCTTGACGGTATTCATATGCAAACTATAAAGCCCCATCGCTTTCAAAAGCTTGCCCGTGTCCGACATATTCACAAAATCACAATCCGCTTTCAGCGTAACTTGAATCGTTTGTCTTTCACCGTTTCTAATCACGCCGACGGAAATTTCTTCGCCCGATTTCTTCCCCGACAGCGCGTCCATATAATCGGTAATAAGATAGACGGTATTCCCTTCTACGCTTTCGATAATATCCCCTGCCTGATACGCGGAATCCAAATATCCGTTTTCTTTGGGTTCTATAACTTTATAAAGCGGTTGACCTATAAACGCGAACGTGCATATAACAATGAATAACGCCAACAAATAGTTCATAGTTGCGCCGGCAATGAGTACGATAATGCGTTTCCAAGGCGCCTGGTCGTTAAACCGTTCGCCTTTAGGCTCGGGGTATTCTTCTAATTCTTCGTCTGTCTTTTTGCTTTCCTGCAACGAAGAACTCGTACCTGCCCCGTCCGTTTCTAATTCCTTAAAGGGATTTTCTTCCGTTTTTTCTTGCTCCGTTTTCCCGTCGCCGTAATCGTCTTCGCCGTCGAAAGCGCAATATCCGCCGAGCGGAACAAGTCGAACAGCGAACAACTCGCCCGTCGTTTTACTGCGACGTTTCCAAAGCGCAGGACCAAACCCAACGGAAAACTCGTTGATTTTAAAACCGAGCGCTTTGCCCGCAATATAATGCCCAAACTCGTGGATGGTAACCATGGCAAGCAAAATTATAATCGCAAGCAGTATTCCGCCGATAGAACGCAGTACGTCCGTTATTCCTAATAAATTTATCAAATCATTTCTCCTTTTTAACTATATTACAAAGTCTTATTTATAAACTCTTGCGCAATCGACCTAGCTCTTTTATCCGTTTGGGTTAGAACGTCGTAATCAGTAGCCTTTACGCGTTCGGTTTTTTCAAGCGCGTACTCAATCGTGTCGGCTATACCAAGGAAGGACAGTTTCCCGTCCAAGAACGCCCGAACAGCCACTTCGCCCGCGCCGTTGAGCGCGCAGGGGTAGTTATCCCCCTTTTCAATGGATTTGAGCGCCATATCGTAGCAGGGGAACACCGATCTTTCCAAGGGTAAAAATCTAATCGCGCCAAGCTTTTCAAAGTCGAGCGGTTTCAATTCACATTCAAAACGCTCAGGGTACGTGAGCGCAAGCTGAATGGGTAATTCCATCGTCGGATAACTCATTTGCGCCAAAATGCCGCGGTCTTCAAATTCGACCATGGAATGAATAATACTTTCGGGTTGAACGACGGTATGGATTTTTTCAAGCGGACAGCCGTATAACCATTTCGCCTCAATTACCTCAAAGCCTTTATTGAGCAGCGTTGCGCTGTCTATCGTGATTTTCGCGCCCATTTGCCAAGTCGGATGCTTGAGCGCAGACGCAGGCGTGACCGAGCGCAATTGTTCTTTGCTCCAGCCGTAGAACGGACCGCCGCTTGCCGTGATAATCAGTCGTCTAAAAGACGCGTCCAAACGGAAACCGAGCGCCTGCCAAAGCGCAGAATGCTCGCTGTCAATGGGCATTAAATCAATACCTGCCCCCTTGATTTTATTCATAACCAGCTCGCCGCCGCAAACGAGCGTTTCCTTGTTTGCAAGCGCAAGCGCCTTTCCTTCTTCAATCGCGCGAAGGGAATATCCAAGCCCCGCAAAGCCGGTTACCGCAACTACGGTAACGTCACCGTAGCAAACGCCGTCAAGCGCATTTTGTGTTCCGTAGCGAAAAAGGACGTCCGTGGGCATTTCTTTTTCAAGGAGCTCCCCTGCTTTTTCGTCGGCAAGGGCGGCATATTTAGGTTTAAATTCCCAAACTTGTTTTAAAAATTCTGCCGAAGACGAATTCGCGACAATGCTTACGATACGGAATTTATCAGGGTAACGTCTAACAACCGCGCATACCTGTTTCCCTATTGAGCCGGTCGAGCCGATTAAAGCAATCTCTTTCATTTTTACCTTTTTCCTCCCGTTTATACGCGGATATTTTCAAACGGTAAATCCGTCAAATTCGCAAAAAGTACCCATCACGGGTACTTCTTTTGTAAATTCGTAATCAAATTGCGGTAATAAAGAAGACCAAAAGGAAGACGAAATACACCACTACCGTGGTAAACAACGTACCGTCTATACGGTCGAGAATACCGCCGTGCCCGGGCATAATTTTACCCATATCCTTAATGCCGACCTTACGTTTAATACCGCTTTCCACAAGATCGCCAAATTCGTTAGCGGCGGACGCAACGATGCCGATCAATGCGTAAATAAGCAACCAAACGAGCATATTATCAAAGGATCCAAAAAACGCGTTATAGACGAAATATACTCCCGCCGCGCCGACAATCCCGCCGATAATTCCGCCGATCGCGCCGATAACCGTTTTATTCGGGCTGACTGACGCCGCCATCTTTTTAGGGAATTTCCCGCGTAAGAACTTACCGAAGAAATACGCAAAGGTATCGGAAATAGGCGAAATTACCAAAATTAAGAAAATTGCTAAATTTGAATTAAAGGCGTACTTTTGCATGATCGCCGTATCGGGAATATGATTTACAAGCACCAAGGGCACGAGCATCAGCGTCGGGTACACCGCGCAAAATAAACTCTCTCCAATGTTTTTAGGCGTCGTTTCTTCGTGTTTGACAACAAACAAGCAAAGGTTCAACACGGCAAATACGAAAAAGCAAAATAAGCTCGCCTGCGCGCCAAGGCGGTACAATTCCGCCACCGCTGTTGCAGGAATACACAGCCCCGCAAACGCAAATACTAAGCCCTTTTGCGATTTTGTTAAATTCGCCCCTACCGCATTCACAATCTCGCGCGTACCTAAGAGCGCAAAGACGTACGTCAATACGTCGAAACATAAATCGTGCACGAATACTTTTAAAAGATATGCAACGGCAAGAATCGCCAAGTACACGACCGCCGAGAAAAATCTCGTTTTCATAGTAATCCTCTTCTTTAGCAGATTGCGCTCAACGCATACCTGCCCCTTATCTTTCTTGTTTTTCTTGTGTTTTTTGTTCGTCCGTTTTCCCAAATCTTCTCACGCGCGAGGAATACTCCTCAATCGCTAAGTCAAGATCCTTAGCGGTGAAATCCGGAAACATTTTATCTGAAAAATACAGCTCCGAATACGCCGATTGATACAAAAGGAAGTTGGAAAGTCTTTTTTCCTTACCCGTGCGTATCAGCAAATCAGGATCAGGAACGCCGTCAGTATAAAGCAGTTTTGAAAGCCCTTCTTCAGTTACCTTCTCCCCTTTCTCAACGGCAAGATTGACCGCTCGGACAAGCTCCGCCCTACCGCCGTACGCAAGCGCAACGTTGAGAGTAAACTCCGTCAAATGCTCGGAACGTTTTTCCGCGTCCAAGAGCACTTCCCTCACGTCGCTTGGCAGCAAGGATAAATCCCCCACAACTCTTATTCTCGAATTGTGTTTGATAAACCTATCCGCAAGCTCGCCAAACCGAGTTCGGATAAGATTGAATAATCCTTCTATCTCTTCTTTCGGTCTCTTTAAATTCTCTGTGGAAAGCGCATATACGGTAACGCATTTTACACCGCGCTTAAAAGAGTACTCGATAAGCTCTATCATTCGTGAAAAGCCCTGCTTATGCCCCATCATTCTGGGCATCATTCGGCTTTGAGCCCAACGCCCGTTTCCGTCCATGATAACGGCAATATGCTCGGGAATTTTTATCCCTTCACTTATTTTACTATGAGCCATAACTTAAATAGACATCAAATCCTTTTCTTTTGCAGCGATAATTCCTTCAAGCTTAGACATCGTGGAAGAAATTTGCTTTTCTACGTCCGATTCGCAACCAGCCGCTTCGTCTTCCGACAATTCCTTCGCCGTCTTCATCTTCTTGATAACGTCCATTGCTTCACGGCGATGGTTACGGATTGCAACCTTTGCCTCTTCGCCCATCTTCTTCGCTTGTTTAACGAGCTCTTTTCTACGCTCTTCCGTCATAATGGGGAAGTTAATCAAAATCACTTCACCGTTGTTGGTAGGCGTAAGACCTAAATTCGATTGCAAAATCGCTTTTTCTACCGCTTTGAGCAAAGATTTATCCCAAAGCTTAATTTGCAAACAACGCGCGTCTAAAGCGGCAATGTTCCCAAGCTCGATAAGTTTACTCATACCGCCGTAAGCTTCCACTTCTACTCTGTCCAGCACGCGGGGATTTGCGCGGCCTGCACGAATAGACGCGTATTCGTTTTCAAGCGAGTTCATCGTCTTTTCAGACTTTTCTTCAAGCTCAAACATCATTTCTTCAATCTTTTCGTTTTCAATCATAATCTTTATCTCCTAAGTTTATTTTTCTCTTTTTCTGATTTTTTATCGCCCTTACCATAACTAAAACATAACCGCGCGGCAACGAAGTTTTGCGCAGTATATACGCATTTAACTAATTAATCGGTGCTGATAATAGTCCCCAAGCTCTCCCCACAAACCGCGCGAACGATAGAATTTTCTTCGTTCAACCCAAAAGCAAGCGTGGGTACGTTGTTTTCCATGCACATGGTTGCGGCGGTAAAGTCAATTACTTTTAAGCCGCGGTTGAGAATATCCGAATAGGTAAGTTTTTCATACTTTTTCGCATAAGGATTAGTTTTAGGATCGGAATCGTAAATACCGTCCACGTTCTTTGCCATCAGCAAAATATCCGCGCCTATTTCGCAAGCCCGAAGCGCAGCCGCCGTATCCGTCGAGCAGAAAGGATTTCCCGTACCGCAGGCAAAGATTACAATTCTGCCCTGCTCGAAATGCCGAAGCGCCTTTCTTAAAATGAACGGTTCCGCCAAGGACACCATATTCAAAGCGGTTTGTACACGCACGGGCACACCACGTTGTTCGATAGCGTCCATCATCGCCAAAGAGTTCATGACGGTTGCGAGCATACCCATGTGGTCGGCAGTAGTTCTATCCATATTCGTTCCCTGTCTGCCACGCCAAAAGTTTCCGCCGCCGATTACCAGCCCGACCTCTACGCCAAGCTTATGAATTTCAACGATTTGGTCAACGACAGGCGCAATTACCTCATGGTTCAAGCCAAACCTATCGTCGCCGGCAAGTGCTTCACCCGACAACTTTAACAACACTCTTTTATACTTCGGTTGCATACTTTCCTCCAAGCGTAAATCTTTGATTTATTCGCTGTTTTACGGACAAAAACCGCAAACGGCGCAAGCTATCGTTATAGCCCATTCAACATTATAACATATTTTTTAAAAGAAAGCTATATAAATAACAAAAAAAGTAGATGAAATTTCCAAAATTTTTGTAGATTTTTTTTCTTTCTTTGAATTTCCGACGCAAAAGAAGAAAGAAGAAGGTACGTAAAACCGCCCTTCCTCTTTTCGACATAGCCCGACCTTGTTTATTCTTCTTGTTTTAGCGTCCGCGCTCAAAAGCTTAAAGGTCTATTTTATCAAACTCGTATTCGCGTCTAAAACGCTCCAAAGCGCGTAAATATCTCTCGCTGAGCGACAGCGTATATCGCTGCTTTTCCTCGTACGTCAAGCTTTCATAATGCGCCTTATCCGTCAATCTACCGATCGCGTCGGACACTTCTCCGTCCTTTAAAAGCATATCTTTGACCTTTAAATAGAACTCGTCTTCCTTCTCTCCCAAAAGACTCGCCGACACCTTTTGTTTGAAATATCTCCCCGCTTTGCTTTCGTTTAACCCGAGCTCTTTCACCTTTTCCATACGCTCGTCGATATCCTCTTTACAGTCTTGCCAAAATCCCGTTTTTACACGTTCCTTGGCTTGACGGGCAAGCGCTTTAAAAGTTTTCGGCGTCGAGTGCGCCGCTCTGATTTCTTCCATATTTCCTGCTCCTTTTTTGCGAGTTTTTTCGATTTTTTGCCGATTTTTTTTGTTTTTTTCGACGAAATATCCTGTTTTTTGCAAACAAAAAAGCTCACCGTTATCGTGAGCTTTTCTTTCGTTAATTTCTGCTTCTCTTTCTTGCAGCTTCGGATTTCTTCTTTTTCTTTACGGAAGGCTTTTCATAAAATTCCTTCTTGCGAAGATCACCGATAATACCATCGCGAGAGCACTTTCTCTTAAAGCGGCGAAGCGCGCTTTCTACGTTTTCGTTTTCTCCAACTTTTACCGTCGACATGTCCTTTTCACTCTCCTTCGCCCCATGGCGTTTAATCAATACCTCGTAATTATAGCAATTTCCTTTACGATTGTCAAGTCTTTTTTCGGGCTTTTTTGGGTATTTTTACTTTTTTTTCTTTTTTAGCATAGACTTAAGCGAAGTCTTGTGTTCTTCACCCGCAAGCAGTCTTTTAACGTTAGCTCTATGCGCAAACCAGTCCAACGCGCAGATGAGAAATACGAACGCGTATAAAAACCCAAGCGCAACGGAAAATTTCGCGTTATACGCAACGTAATATAAAACAAGTTGGGTAATCCCAAATACACTAACGATTATAAGCGACGAAAGGGACGCGTACTCTATCACGTAAATCAACGCAAGCGTCAACACGTAGCAAATGGGGATAATCAATAAAAACCACCAGCTTTGACTAACCAACCCTACTGTGAACACGCCGCACGTGGTAGCAATTCCCTTACCGCCCTTGAATTTTTTAAGTGCTGGATAAATATGCCCCACAACAACGCAAAGCCCGTTTATGTAACAAACAAACTCGCCCGCGTTAATCCCATTCAGGCAATAATCTTTATAAACCAAAAGCCCAACAAGCGAAGCGATTGCGCCCTTTAACATATCCACGATAAACGTGAATAAGCCGAACTTAAACCCGTACGCTCGAGCCATATTCATTGTGCCTGGATTCCCGCTGCCCTTTTCTCGAATATCCTCGTGCTTAACCCGCTTTGAAATAAGCACGGCGCCGCTAAATCCCCCCAACAGGTACGAGATTATCGCCATTATTAGCAATATGTACCATTGCTCGGAAAATAAAAATTCTTTCATAATACTTCCCCTTACTCCTCGTCCTTTTTCTCTCTTACGACCACTTTAATCGGCGTACCCGAGAAGTCGTAAGCGTTACGAATGGTATTTTCAAGGTATCTTTGGTAAGAGAAATGGAGCAAGCCTTCGTCATTGACGTGAAGGACAAAGAGCGGCGGACATACGCCCACCTGCGAAGAGAAGAATACGCGCATTCTTCTGCCTTGATAGGAAGGCGGTTCATTGAGCCGAACAGCGTCGCCTATCAAGTCGTTGAGTGCGCCCGTGGGAACACGGAAATTCGCATGCGCAAACACTTCTTCCGCCGCGCCCAAAAGCTTTTCCACACGTTGACCTGTTTTGGCTGAAATGTAAATGGACTTATAATAATCCATAAACTTCAAATCTTCTTTGAGTTTTTCCTCGAAACGATTGACGGTATGCGTATCCTTTTCGATTAAATCCCATTTATTCATAACGATTACCGACGGTTTTCCCTGCTCGTGCACGTATCCGATAATCTTTACGTCCTGTTCTGTTAAACCTTCCTTGGAATCAACAACAAGCAAGCAAACGTCGCTTCTTCTCACTGCGTCGAATGCGCGCATATTGCTATAATATTCCACGTCGTCGTCCACGTTTTTCTTCTTTCTAATCCCCGCCGTATCAATGATCGTATAGGCCTTATCACCGCGATAAAACAACGTATCAATCGCGTCTCGCGTCGTACCTGCCATGGGGGTAACAATACTTCTCTCCGATCCAAGAATCTTATTGACTAAGCTGGACTTGCCCGCATTCGGTTTCCCGACCACCGCAATTTTCAAAGAGGGCACGGGTTCTTGCGTATCGTCGGGGAAGAACTGCATCGCTTCGTCCAATACGTCGCCGATCCCTTGCGAATGTTCCGCGGATACGGCAAAAGGCTCGCCTAAACCCAAGGAATAAAATTCAAAAACTTTGTCGGGGGAATAATCGTCAATCTTATTCACGACGAGAATAACCGGCTTTTTACTGCGCCGTAAAATATCCGCCACGTCATAATCGGAAGGGGTTAACCCCTCTTTTCCGTCCGTGAAAAACAAAATTACGTCCGCCGTTTCAATCGCAACGTCCGCCTGTTTTGCAATTTCTTTCCACATCACGTCTTCCGATTTGAGTTCAATACCGCCCGTATCCACCATCGTGAAATTACGGTTTCTCCAAACCGCGTCCGTGTATAGACGATCGCGCGTGACGCCCGGTCTGTCTTCTGTTATAGAGATTTTTCTTCCTGCTACTTTGTTAAAGAACGTACTTTTCCCTACGTTCGGTCTGCCCACAAGGGCAACTAAAGGATTTGCCATCTCAACCTCCTTTTTGTGTCTTTTCTTCGTTTGCCGAGTATTTTACTCAGCTTTTTATTTTGTTAATAACCGCACGAGCCCATATCCGCCCAAGCGATTGACTGTAATTTTACAGCCTACAAGCTTCTTTAAATCCTTCAGCGTCATTCCGCAAAGGAAGACGTCCTCAAACTCTTTCAGCGTGTTTGCGGGCAAGATAATCTCGCTCGGTTTTTCATTGTTTTCAAAGTATTTTAAAAGGGCGTTTGCTATGTCCGTACCCGTCAAAAGACCGGTACAGGTTACGGTTTTTCCAAAAAACTCGTTCTCAACCGCCAACACTTTTACCGTTAAATTTTCTATCTTTTCCATGGCTTTTTTTGCCAAGTCATCGTTGATTTTTTTTGCGGAAACACCGCTGATAAGTAATACCTTTTTCGCCTTTTTCAATTTTTTAGAGGATATCTTGGAAAATTCTTCTTCCGCCTCGTTTAAAAAGGCTCTCGTCATGCCCACGCCGTTTTCAATTTGCTCGAAGTCTCCGTAAAACTCGGTGGACTTCACCTCTCTTTCGGCTTTTATAAAATATTCGTCGGCAGGAAGCAAGAAATCCACGCCGAACTCCGCGTTTAAAGCGTCCGCAAGATCAAGCAATTTCTTGGAATATTCCCCGTCCACGTCCTCGATTTTCGTCAAGCCGTCACGGTATTTGGTCAATCCCGTCGGCACGCAAGCCAAGCTCTTTACCGTCGGATAATACTTAAAAAGCTCGCGCGCAGTATAAGCAAGCTCGTCCCCGTCGTTTTTATTCGGCACGATTACCGCTTGACAATGCAGTTGAATACCGTTTTCCGCAAGCGCTTTAATTTGCTCGACAATCTTCCCTGCAAAGCGGTTTCTAAGCAATTCTTGACGCAACTCAGGATTCATCGTATGCACGGATACGTACAACGGCGAAAGCCTCAATCGGATAATTTTTTCAAGCTGTTCTTCCGTGACGTTCGTAAGCGTCACAAAGTTTCCGCACGTAAAACTCATCGCGTAATCGTCGTCTTTTACGTATAAGCTCTCTCGCATACCCTTCGGCATTTGATCAACGAAACAAAATACGCAACGGTTATGGCAGGTGCGGATTCTATTTGTTTTTTCGTCCTTTTCAAGCGTGATTCCAAGAAGCTCGTTTTCCGATTTTTCCACTTCGATTTCCCGTGTTTCATCGCTCCTGCAATCCTTTACCGTCATGGAAAATTTGGGTTGGGAGCAATAATATTCATAATCGAGCTCGTCCTCGCAGGGATAGCCGTTAAAAGCAAGGATTTCATCCCCCTTTTCAAGCCCTAATTCCCTCGCAAGAGAACGGCGTGCAACGCTTAATATCCTCATACCTGCCCCCTTTCTTTATCTAAAATTCCCGCTTTGAGTTTTCTCTCCGTTTCCGTTTTCGTCATAAATGAATCTCCACTTTGTACTGTCTGCAAAGTTTTTCCAAAATCTCCGAAAAGTACGGAGGCAGGGGCGCGTTAAAGGTCATTTCTTTTCCCGTCGTCGGGTGGGTTAAAACAAGCGTATTCGCATGCAAAAGCTGACCGTTTAGAGCGAATTTTTGCTTTTTGTAGCCGTACACAGGATCCCCCACTACAGGATTGCCCATATGCTTAGCGTGCACGCGGATTTGGTGCGTTCTACCCGTTTGTAAAGAAAATCTGCAAAGCGTATATTCCTTTGAAAAGCGAGCTACAACCTCGTAATCGGTCACGGCGATTTTACCCTTTCCGTCGGGTAACACCGCCATTTTTACACGCTCGGTCGGATGTCTTCCGATATCCGTCACGATACGTCCGCTATCCGCTTTTACACTGCCTTCCAAAAGGGCGTAATAAATTCTTCTGCAGGTCTTTTCGGCAATTTGTCCCGCAAGGCTCGCGTGCGCCTTATCGTTTTTTGCAACGACTAATAGCCCCGACGTGTCCTTGTCTATTCTATGCACAATTCCCGGCCGCAATACTCCGCCGATCCCGCTCAAACTATCCAGCGCATACAAAAGCGCATTGACGAGCGTGCCTTCCGAGTTGCCGTTGCCGACGTGTACCGTCATACCTTGCGGTTTATTGACGATTGCAAAATCTTGGTCTTGATACAAAATTTCAATCGGAATATTCTCCGCTTTGACTTCGTATTCTACGGCGTCGGGAACGTCCAGCGTCACTTGGTCTCCAATCTTAATTTCCGCGCCCGCTTTCGCCTTTTTTCCGTTCAATAGAACTTGCCCGTCGTCAATCAGCTTTTTTAATCGCGAGCGAGTAAATTCTTCCGTTTGCTCACTTAAAAATACGTCCAGCCGTTTGTAATTGTCTTCCGCAACAAACAGCCTTTTATCCATTCTTTTCCGCCTCGTTATCTTTGGGCTCGTCCGTTGCTTGCCCTTCGCTTGCCTTTTCCGATTTCAAAAGCTTTTTTTGTTTTTTCTCTTCCGCTTTTACGAGTTCTAATGATTCCGCTTCTTCCTGCAACGCTTTATACTTGCCCTTCGGCGAATAAGCGTACGTATCGAAAAACAAGCACGCCGCTACGAGCGCCGCCGCGCCGCCGCAAATGAAAAAGTCAGCAAAATTACAAACCCCAAATCCAAGCGCCGAGATGTCCACCATATCGCGAACACCGTCGCGGATTGCCGCCGCCGTGGACGGATCCCAAACCTGATAATAAACACGGTCGATGAGATTGCCTACCCCGCCTGCTATTACGAAAACGAGCGCAACTCGGATAAACGTTCTTCTCTTGTCGCACTTAAAATACATAACCGTGAGCGCGAGCATAATGACGCCCGTCATCGCCACCACCGCTATTTTCGTGGCAATACTTGCCGTCGAGCCGATCCCGAACGAGATCCCTCGGTTATACGTAATCGTCAAGTTCACCCAACCGGGTATGAGCTCGTACAAGGTAGGTTTTCCGTTTTCGTCGATGAAGATTACGTCCGCGAATGCCTTGGTCAGCTGATCGATAAGTATTAAGATAAAGAAGAGTAAAATCCCCCAAAGATAAGATCCCGCTAACGAGTTGGATTTTGCCTTTTTAGAGCTCGTATTTTCCGTTTGCGGATTCTTCTTTTCGTCTAAGGTTGTTTGGTTGGTTTGTTCCATGCTTCGTTTAGTCCTTTTTCTTGTTACTTTCACGGATTTTGTTAATCATACCCGTTTTTAAATCGTATAATTTTTCAGATAAGTCCACCTTGTAGGTTTGAGGCATATCCAAACGCAAATATTCCTCCCAGAATTTCGCCTTTTCTCTAAGCGAGAACTCTTTTACGTCTAAAAGTTTAGGGAACTCGTAAACAAGCTCGCCCTTTTTAACAATCGTCTTTAATAACTTTTCCGCTTTGAAATTTTCCACCGTGCATTTTTTCCACGTCTCGATCGGATGGAAAATAGTAAGGGGCTTGCTTTCGTCGATTTCTTCTTCGTGCATGGTGATGAGGTCGGCTATCGCCATACCGTCCTTTTTATCGTACAAGCGATACAAGCTCTTGAACGCGGGGTTGGTCGTCTTTTCGGAATTGTCCGAAAGCTTGATCTTCGGCGTCATTGTTCCGTCCTCGTTCACAACCGCCGATAATTTATATACTCCGCCGAGTGCAGGCAAGTCTTCCGAAGTGATTAGCTTCGTACCTACCCCCCACAAATCAATTTTTGCGCCCTGTTGTAAGAGCGAGGAAATCAAGCGTTCGTCGAGATCGCCCGATACGCAAATAATCGCGTCTTCAAAGCCCGCCTCGTCGAGCATTTCTCTGGATTTTTTGGAAAGGTATGCAAAATCCCCGCTGTCAAGACGGATTCCGCGCGGTTTGTATCCCTTTTTACGAAGTTCTTTAAACACCTTTATCGCGTTGGGCACGCCGCTTCTCAACGTGTCGTAGGTATCTACGAGCAATAAGCAATTTTCAGGATAGCTTTCCGCATAGGCGCGGAATGCCTCGTACTCGCTGTCGAAATCCATAACCCAGCTATGCGCCATCGTTCCCGCCACGGGTACGCCAAAATTCTTGCCTGCTATTACGTTGGAAGTGGAAGAGCAGCCGCCGATAATTGCGGCTCTTGCGCCATAAATACCTGCGTCGGGGGCTTGCGCCCTGCGAAGCCCGAACTCCATAACTCCGCCGCGCGTTGCAGCTCGGCAAATTTTTGAAGACTTGGTCGCTATCAGCGTTTGATGATTGATGATATTAAGTAGCGCGGTTTCCGCAAACTGCGCTTGAATCAAAGGCGCTTTTATCGTTAAAATCGGCTCGCCGGGGAATACCACTTCGCCTTCTCGAACAGCGTACACGTCGCCCGTGAATTTCATATTCTTGAAGTACTCCAAAAACTCTTCACTGAAAAGATTGAGAGAACGAAGATACTCGATATCGTCGTCGGTGACGTTCCAATTCAAAAGGTAGTCCATGGCTTGTTCCAAGCCAGCCGCTATCGAATACGTCAGCATTTTGTTGCGACGGAAAAAAAGATCGAAAACAACTTCTTCTTCATGCTTGCCGTGCTTGAAAAAGCCGTAACCCATTGTGATTTGATAAAGATCTGTTAAAAGTGTCAAATTTCTCATTTTTCTTTGTTCTCCTTTTTGTCCGTCTTCTTGCTCTCTTTTACGGGAGCTTCTTCATAGTTTTCAGGGTAAATTTCACACATCATATTGATTTTATTTTTATACGGAACTTCGCTCTTTACGTCTTTGATGTACTCCACAATCCCGTAAGGCACGCCGCGCTTTGAACCGAACAGCACCCCTTCTTTCCGTTTGTTTAAAAGCAATACCGTAAATAACAGCCCTGCGCCAAACAGGAAAATGAGCAAGGAAAATACGAGCGACCACTGAATCCCGCCTTCTACACCGCCTTGGAGAATGTACTGGCTATCGCGCAAAGGTTCCATAATCGAGCGGACCATGCCATAGCTTAAAAAGTAACAAGCGGTATTCACGCCGTTGGGTTTTTTAGGATTTTTCCAAGCGTTGATAAAGAGCAAAATTGCAACGATCGTGTTTGCAAGGCTTTCGTAGAAGAAGAACGCGTAATGCCATTTCCCGCCCGTAATGTCCGAAGTGCCGCCGAATAATTTTTGAAAAGTGAGCGTGAACGTCTGCAAACAGTTTCCGCCCGGCGTTTTATTGATATACACTGCAAAGGGGAAGAATTGTAAAGCTTCGTTCGTCACTTCTTGACCGTAAACTTCTTGATTCGCGAAATTCCCCCAACGCCCGATCGCTTGGGCAAGCAATAAGCCTACGACGATACAGTCGCCCACTCTGAAAAAGTTGACTTTCTTGAAATAGCTGACAAGCGCAACCGAAATCAATCCGCCCAAAATTCCGCCGATAATCGAAAGTCCGCCGCTTCGTATGCCTTCAAAGGAAAACCAGTGCTGAATGGGCACGTTATCGGTAATGCAATAAAACAGCCTTGTCGTAAAAATTGCCGAAGGCAAACAGATACAAAAATACGTCAAGAACAAATCGGTGGATAAATTTCTCCGCTTAAACAAGAGATAGATAACCCCGAACGCAACCATAATCCCGGTAACGATAATGAGAGCGTATGCGTTGATCGTGAACCCGAACACGTTAATCCCCGGGTTTTGATAAGCTAAAAGCGAATTCATAAAACGCCTCCTTAAAAAAATCAAGTTACCCGCCGCGATATTTCGCAGCCGGATAAAGCTATGCTTTATCACTTTTTTCTCGTCTATTATAACATAACAAAAAAAAATCGTCAAGAATTCCCTGCCGATTTTTTTTCTTTTTCACTATTTTTCAAATATTCAACAGCGCGATTTCCGCCTTTTTTCACATTTTAATCGTTATTTCGACAAAAACGGTAGTTTTTTAAGCAAAATCGGAAACAAGAAAATCACCGCATAATTGACGATACAAGACCAAATTTGCCCTCTAATAAAAAATCTACTTGCAAAATACGCTAAATAATTAACAAAAAAATCTTTGATAGACTGCGTCAAATAACTCGCGCCGTTTGCATATAAAAAGAAGAACGCGGTATTTGTAATCCCGACGGTACAAATGACAAAGGATAAAAGACAAAAGATAGCCGTCATCTTGTATCGGGTGCTTGTTTTTCTTAATTTTTCTTCCGCTAAAAGCAGCCCTGCAAGCACGGCTATTAAACCGTTTGACAAGCCCACCCAAGGCATATACGCGCCGAACGGATGCAGGAAAAATCCGATTGCATCGCCAACAAAACACGCGACAAATCCGTAACCTGCCCCCATCAAAATACCCAAAAGCGCGCAAACTGCAATCGTGAATGAGAATTGTACAACGCCGAGTTTGACCTCAAAAAAAGTGTTGGCGACAACGGAAAAGGCGGTGGCAAGCCCTAAATAAGCAATCTTTTTCGCCTTGGGCTTGTCCGTTAAAAGCGGACTGAAAATCAGCTTTTGCCAAAAGTTAGAAAGAGCGTTTGAAAACTTCTCAAAAAACATAAAAAACCTCTCGAAAGAGGTCCGCACGAAAAAACGTTCAAGGGAAACGAGGGATAGGGATTTCGTTTCCGAAAGCGGACGCGCCATCGCACCGCAGGGGGGCTTTACCCCTTTCGTCCGCCGACAACGTCCCGTTCGGCAGCACTTCACGCGCAAATGGCTACTCTATGTTTCTATTATACATTTTTTTGCCTTATAACGCAAGCGTTTGCGCATAAGTCAAACGAATTTACGCATACTTTTTTTATGGCGCTTATTTTTATTCGGACTTGTATCATATTCATTACGCTACTTATCATTATGCGGCTTATGGGGAAACGCCAAATCGGCGAAATGCAGCCTTACGAGCTTGTCATTACGTTGATTATAGCCGATCTCGCCTGTATTCCCATGAGCGATACGTCTATTCCGCTCGCCTATGGGATCGTTGCTATTATCAGCATTTATTTCTTACACCAAGTTGTTTGCTTAATCGATTTGGGGATTCCAAAGGCAAAAGCCATTGTCAGCGGTTCGCCGAGTATCGTGCTGAATAAGAACGGGATTGACGATAAGGAGCTTAAGAAAAACAATCTCGATATCTCCGACCTTGTGGAAAGCCTGCGCTCGGCGGGATATTTTTCGCTCGACGCCGTGGACTACGCGTTATATGAGTCCAACGGCTCCTTTTCCGCTTTGCCAAAGCCTGAATACGAAGAAGAGCAGACTTCCCTGCCTGTTATTTTAATAAAAGATGGCAAGTTTGACGAAAACAATTTACAGCTCACAAAGCGGAATAAGGAATATTTTTTAAGAGTTTTGCGGGAGAATCATTGTGAAAATCCTAAAAAACTACTCGTTTTGACGGTGGACGGGAATGGGAAAATTTATTTTCAAGAACGCGGTAAAAAATTCTGCGTCGTTAGAATGAACTGGGAGAAAAAATTATGGTAAAAACAGCTGTAAGCATTATCATCTCACTCGCCTTTATCGTGGGCGTTTGCGCGTATGAACTATACTTTGTAAACACTTCGTTTGCGGAATTTAGAAAAATACTCTGTTCGCTATACGAAAAAGCAGAAAACAGCGTTGCTACGCACGAGGACGGAATCGCCGCGCAACGATACTGGCAAGAGAAAAAGAGCGGTTTGCACGTATGGTTGCCGCACACGGCTATCGACAGCGTGGATTTTCAGCTTAGCGAGGCTTTAGGGTATCTTTACGAAGGCAGATATACGGACGCCTTGCCTAAAATCGAAGTTTTAATCGATATGTCCGAAAATATCCCCAACGCCTTTAAGCTCCTGCCTGAAAATATCTTTTAGACTTAGTTTTTTGTAAATAAATTAAAGCACTTTTTCTGCTGAAAAGTGCTTTTAAAATATCGTTTATGGATAGTATTGGATTAGACGTTTTGTTAAATATTCGCAGTGCGGATTGTCGGGCGAAACTTCAACGCTCAGCTTTCCTTCCGCTTTAAAGGGCGGAGACGGGAAATCCTTAATTGTAGCGGGCAAAATTATCTTTTTGACGTAGGCAGGTACGAGAATACTGCAATATTGACGGGTATATTTCGCCTCCACCCATTCGCTCCCTTGGCTGGGATGCTGCCAGTCGTGCCAGCGTTCATAGGCGGGCGCATAGTCCTGTTTATACCCCACCCAACAAATAGGTTCGCCGTTAAATGAAGGGGGCAGGTATGCGGTTTCGTCGTTTTCATCAAACTCTATCGCCGTAATGGAGTTATAATATTTATACTCCGTGCCTTCTTCTCCTATTTTAATTTTTTCAACAGTACACTTCACAAATCTTCCTCGCGCTTGTTAAATCAAGCTAAACCGTATTTTACGATAATGCTGACCGTTGCTTGAAAAACGTTATGTAAGAATTTTTTTACGGCGTTTGACGTAGCTGCGTCGGGCGCGTCGCCTTCGTTAGATTGTATCATAGCCACTATCGCGTTAAAGTTTTGTACGATTGTTTGCATTTCTTCTTCGATTGCCGTATATGCGTCTTCCTTTCCAACGCTTTGAATGGCGCGCATTTGCTCGATCGTCACGTTCATTTTATCTAAAATTTGCGTGTTTCCCGTCTTAATCGCGTCAACGCACTGATGATTGAGATCGGCAAGTAACGCGATAAAACGCTGCAGTTCTAAATTCCCCTCTAATTCCGTTGCCATACCCTTTCGTTCCTTTCTTTTATTTTTTACCATTATAGCATTGCGTGCGCGATTTGTCAAGGTTATTTTCGCGCGAGAAAAAAAATCGCTTTTTTTACGCTTTCAAATACTTGAAAAAAAATTACAAATATTATATAATGAAAAGGTAATTGTTATATATCGCGTTTGCAATAAAAACTCTGCGCTAAACGCCAAAAGGAGAAATTACTATGAATCCTCGAAAACAGACTATCAACGCGCTCAGAATCTTGTCGGTGGAAGCAATTCAACAAGCAAACTCTGGTCACCCCGGCTTGCCCTTGGGTTGTGCGCCGATCGTTTACACCTTGTATCAACATTACTTAAAATTCAATCCTAAAAATACCGCGTGGGATAACCGCGACCGTTTCGTGCTCTCCGCAGGACACGGCTCTGCGCTTTATTACTCGCTTTTGCATTTATACGGCTTCGGACTCACTATGGAAGACTTGAAAGGTTTCCGTCAATTAGGCACGAAAACGCCCGGCCACCCCGAATACGGCCACACCGCAGGGATAGAAACGACCACAGGTCCTTTGGGACAAGGGATTGCGACTGCGGTAGGTATGGCGGTTGCAGAAGCGCATCTTGCCGCCCTCTTTAACAAGGACGGCTTCCCTATCGTCGATCACTACACCTACGCGCTTTGCGGCGATGGGTGCTTGGAAGAAGGTATTTCCTACGAGGCTTGTTCGTTTGCAGGCTCGCATGGGCTTGGAAAACTTATCCTTTTTTATGACGATAACGATATTACGATCGAAGGGAACACCGATTGTACCTTTAAAGAAAACGTCGGTGCGAGATTTGCCGCGCAAAACTGGCAAGTACAACATGTCGAACTTCGCTACGGCGACGACGTTGACGCTATCAAAGCGGCCGTTGAAAAGGCAAAGGCTTGCACGGATAAACCTTCCGTTATTATTTGCCATACCCGTATCGGTTACGGCTCCCCGCTTGCCGGCTCTGAAAAAGTACACGGTGCGCCTTTGGGAGCGGAAAATATTAACTTGACGAAAAATACTTTGGGTTGGGAATATCCCGCGTTTGAATGTCCCGATTACGTTTATGAGCACTGCAATCAAGCCGTTTTGAACGGTCAAAACGCAAATCGCGAATGGGACCGCTTATTCGCGGATTACGCGCGTGAATATCCTGAGCTTGCCAAGTCGTATCAATCCATGATGAAGGGTGAATTGCCCGATTTCGACAAGATCGAAGGTTTGTACGATTTTGAAAAACCGATGGCTACCCGTCAAACCTCTGCAAAGGTTTTAAATACGCTCGCGCCGTACCTGCCCTCGCTCATGGGTGGCAGCGCAGACCTTGCGCCCTCTAATCTTTCGAATATGAAAAACACCGAAAAGAACGTTTACGGCGATTTTTCAGCGGCGAATTATGCAGGCAGAAATATGCATTTCGGTATCCGCGAACACGCTATGGCGGCTATTGCGAACGGTATGCAGCTCCACGGCGGTATTCAAGCGTACTGCTCTACGTTCTTCGTGTTCTGCGATTACTGCAAACATTCTATGCGACTGGCTTCGCTTATGAATTTGCCCGTAACGTATATTCTCACGCACGACTCTATCGGCGTTGGCGAAGACGGGCCTACCCATCAACCAGTTGAACAGCTCGTTATGCTCCGTTCTATCCCGAATATGAAAGTTTATCGCCCTGCGGACGGTAAAGAGACGGCTTGCGCTTGGGTTTCCGCTTTAACAGGCACTTCCCCTACCGCCATCGTGCTTACCCGCCAAGCGTTGCCTCAATACGCAAACAGCGGTAAAAACGCGCTTAAAGGCGGTTACGTGTTGGAAGATTGCGACGGTACGCCCGACGTATTGCTCGTCGCAAGTGGCTCGGAAGTGGAAATTTGTGTGAAAGCAAAGGCTATGCTTGCGGAAACAGGCGTTAAAGCAAGAGTTGTTTCTATGCCCTGTTTTGAGGAATTTGAAAAACAATCGGCTGAATACAAAGCAAGCGTATTACCCGCTGACGTTAAAGCAAGAGTTTGCGTGGAAGCAGGCTCGTCGTATAGCTGGTATAAGTATGCAGGATCAACGGGCGAAATTCTCGCTATGGACGAATTTGGCGCGTCCGGTCCCGCAAAAGCATTGTTTGAAAAGTTTGGATTTACCGCTCAAAACGTTGTGGATAAAGCTATGCTTTCCATTGAGAAAAATAAGAATTAAACAGTTTTTGAAAATACTTATTCTCCCCGCGCAAGTCTATTCTTAGTGCGGGGTTTTTCTTTTAGACCGAAAAAATATAGCTATATTTAATAAATGGCATAGGCAGGTATGCGTTGAAAGACGTTTAAATGAGAATATAAAAGCAAGAGAGCGTACCGAAAAGTACGCTCTCTCGCCGTATTTAGGAGGTATAGTTTAGAAACCTTACCAAGCAAACTCTCACTTGCTCGGTACGTGAGTAAGGCAGGGAAGGAAGACCTGCTTAACTCGTTTATACTATACCAACCGTTTGCGATAGTTTTATTTTCGTTTCGTGAAGATTTCCTGAAAAAAATAAGTTGGAGCAACTCTTTCCGCTACGATATACGTATGAAATGATTGTGGAAATCTACGCGCGCGCAACGAATACGCTTGACTTAGCGGAAAAAAATTGTTATACTTTATATCGTGATGATTAAGATTTTGTTAGACAAATTAAAAGAGGCAGCTATTTCGGTATTCCCCGTCGCGATTATCGTGCTGCTGCTCAATTTTACACCGCTCGTCAATTTCTCCACAACCGAGTCGATGGTTTTTGTGTGCTGCGCGCTCGCGCTTGTCGTGGGTATGGCGCTTTTCAATCTCGGCGCGGATATGGCTATGACGCCGATGGGCGAACAGGTAGGTTCAGGCTTACCTAAGTCGGGGAAGTTTAAGCTGCTTTTGATTATTTGTTTTGTGATGGGCGTATTCGTTACCATTGCTGAGCCCGATTTGTCAGTGCTTGCGTCGCAAGTAGCTGGGCTCATCGACGGCACGACGCTGATTATCACTATCGGGGTGGGCGTGGGCGCGTTTTTGCTCTTGTCCGTACTCCGTGTTGTATTCCGTTTAAATTTGTCGCATTTGATGACTTTTTTCTATATGTTGCTGTTCGCGTTGTCCGCGCTCATGCTCGTGCAGGAAAAAAATTATTTCTTGCCTCTTTCCTTTGATTCCGGCGGGGTAACGACCGGACCGATTACCGTTCCGTTTATTATGTCGCTCGGCGTGGGCGTCTCTGCAGCGCTCGGCGATAAGCACGATAAGGAAAGCAGTTTCGGCTTTATCGCGCTTTGCTCTATCGGGCCTATCCTTGCCGTTATGATTCTCGGCTTGACCGCAAACGGCGAAGTGAATTACGTTTTGCCTGATTATTCCATTGAAAATAATCTCGGATTTGCGTTGTTTGAAAAAATATTGCATACGGGCAAAGAAGTGGTCGTTGCCTTGCTCCCGATCGCTGCTTTCTTCTTTGTTTTGCAGTTCACTTTATTGAAATTACCTAAAAAACGTATTTTGCAAATCGTTGTCGGTATCTTCTACACCTTCTTCGGTTTGGTTATATTCTTGACGTCCGTTGCTGTTGGGTTTGTGCCTATCGGCTTTAAAATGGGCTCTCAACTCGCTCAAAACAGCCCTGCTCTTATCGTATTGTTTGCGTTTTTACTCGGTTTGACCGTCGTTTTGGCGGAACCTGCTATCCACGTTCTTAATAAACAGGTCGAAACGGTAACGGGCGGCGCGGTCAGTAAGCGGTCTATGTTGATTGCGCTCTCTCTTGGCGTGGGCGTTGCAATCGCGCTTTCGGTACTCCGCGTTATTGTTGGATTCAGCGTATTGTATTACTTAATTCCCGGGTATTTCCTTTCGCTTGGGCTTTCGTTCTTCGTGCCTAAGCTTTATACCGCAATTGCATTCGACTCGGGCGGTGTTGCAAGCGGTCCGTTGACGTCAAGCTTTATTTTGCCTTTCGTAGTCGGCGTTTGCGCGGCGTTCCCCGGCGCAGGCATTGATCACGTGCTTACCGACGCGTTCGGGTTGGTTGCAATGGTTGCTATGACACCGCTTATTACCATTCAAGCGCTCGGTTTTAGAGCAGTTGCAAGCCAAAATCTCCGTGAAAGAATTGCTATGAAAAATATTCTTGGCGCGGACGATAAACAAATCATCAAATTCATGTAAGGAGGGGGCAGGTATGGAACAAACGAAAACTACGCGTAAACCTCGAAGAAAAAAAACTACCACTTCCGACTTCAAAAAATTAAAACTTTTGATCACGGTTGTCAACCGTAAAAAAGCGGAATTTTTCATGGACTTTTTACAAGGCTTTGAAGTGAACGCGCAAATGAGCGTGCTTGCGCAGGGTACGGCGCAATCGGATACCCTGCATATGCTTGGTTTGGAAGACGCGGATAGGAGCGTGATTTTCTCGCTTATCCGTGAAGACAGAGCAGACGAAATTTTGCTTGGCTTAGAAAACAAATTTGCCACCGTGCGCGGCGGAAAAGGGATTGCTGTCACTGTTCCCCTTTCGTCGGTAATCGGCGTTGCGATTTATCGGTTTTTGAGCAATAACAGAGCTTTTAGCGTGGAGGAAAAATAATATGACGAAAAAATATACGCATCAGGTAATTTTTTGTATCGTAAACAGCGGTTTTGGCGACGTTGCTATGGACGCGGCGAAAAAAGCAGGCGCACGAGGCGGTACGATTATTAACGCGCGCGGTACGGGCGCGCTTGAAGCGGAAGCGTTTTTCGGGATTTCCGTTCAGCCTGAAAAAGAAATCGTTATGATTGTTGCTCCCACTGAAGACAATGATAAAATTTTACAATGCCTGTATGATGAAGTAGGTTTAAACTCCCACGGACAAGGGATTGCCTTTTCGGTTCCCGTAGATGGCGTCGTTGGACTTGCTGCGCCTGAAAATGACAAGCATAACTAATTTTATTTAGAGAACAAAACTCCGCAAGGCATACCTTGCGGAGTTTTTGTTTACTTTTTCTTATAATTTTTCAATCAAAGCTTATTCGTTTGTTTTTTCTTCTAACGTTTTCTTTCCCTTATTCTTTCGTACGAGTTCGATTATAAACAGCAAAAGCGCGTAGCAAACGACGTAAATGGGTGCCATTCCCCACGTGGTAAGCGGGGTGCCGTCGAGCAACGGCGTGTAGATATGGAAGGCGTCCGAAAGACCGAAATATCCGATAAGAAACGCGCCCAAAGAGAGATAACAGGTGAACCCGAAAAACGTGCAATACCATTTTTTATACGTGATATGGATTTGGTTAAAAAGCAACAAAGCAACCACGAGCGTAGCGCAGAAACTGTGATGCAAAAGGCCTGAAATAGTAGGCAGATAAAAAATAGTCGGGCCCTGATCAATAAACGAGGGATATACTACCGTCGAAATTCCGCCAAATAATCCAAGAATCCAAACGAAATGCAAAACGTCGTTGTCCTTTTTTCCAAACAATACCGCAAGCGACAATACAAGACTGGTCAATCCGCAATAACTGTCGGGGATAATTTGCTCCCATCTTACCGTTTCATATCTGAAAACTTGCGAAAGTCTATTCATAAGAATAGAAATAAACAGCCCTACCGCCACGCTCTTTAAAAAGATACTTTGCGATTTTTCGCTCTTTAAGTATTTTTTCGCGAATAACAAGCTAATGCACGCAAGCGCAACGGTAATACCGATATACGTAAAATGTTCAATCCCATATAACTTCGCAGGCATAACTTTTTCCCCTTTAACTGTTGTAAGTATTTTTTATTTCTTTAAAAAGTATGCAACAAGAAAAATAATCGCGTATTACACGTTCGCGTATTTTTTAGAAAAGACGTTGTACAGGCGTTGGTCGCGCGCAATCATGCCGCCGCCCAAAACAACCGCAAATTGCGGTTCTTCCGTTACGTGTACGTCCATTTCAAGACTTCTTGATACGTACTCCGCCACACCGTCTATTTTCGCTACTCCGCCCGATAAGCAAAGTCCGTTTTTATGCACGGCAGCCGCTACTTCCGCAGGCAGTTGATTGAGAACCATTCCTGCGTATTCCAAAATTTTATCAATATAAACACGGATACAATCTGCAATTTCACCTGACTGCACGGCTATCGACGCGGGGTAGAAAGTTTGCACCGAACTGCCTTGCGCTACCGTCGAGGCGCGGACTTTGTCCGACAACGAGCCGATTTCGTTTTTGATGCGTTCCGCGGTTAAATCGCCTATATTCAATCCGTTTTGGCGAGCCATTTTTTCGATAATGTTGGCGTCCATATTATGTCCGCCCAAATTCATAGAAAGCCCTGCTATAATACCGCCGAGAGAAAGCACCGCGACGTTCGTCACCCCACCGCCGATATCCATTGTGAATATGGGGTTGGATTCGGAGAGCACTAAATCCGAACCGAGCGCGGCAAGATAGGGCGCGTCCACGAACAAAACTTTTCTTAATCCGCATTCTTCTGCGAGCAACGCATAGTCGTCAAGCAACGTTTGAGACGCGCCACAGGGTACGGAAAATACCGTTTGGACGCGTTTTAAAAGATGTGGATGTACCCCTACTCTATTTAAAAATTCTTTGAGCATCGCAGCCGCGAGCTTACCGTCCACGATTTCGCCTTCGTGAATGGGAAAAACGATTTGCGTGAATTCCGCAGTTTTTCCGACTAATTTTTTCGCGTCCTTGCCCACCGCTTTGACGGTGCGTTCCACACCGCTTACCGCGACGCAGGACGGCTCCGCAAGCGCAATTCCGTTGCCGGAGTCCGCGCGGTATATCTTCGTCGTTGACGATCCTAAATCAATCGCAATTTTTATCATAGCCCTGCTCTTTTCCCTGCTCCTTTATAATTTTTGCATATAGCTTTTTACAAAGCTCTACCGGTAACCCCACGACGTTCGTGAAACTACCGCGGATTCTCTTTACAAGTCCGCCGTCTTGAATACCGTACGCGCCGGCTTTGTCCATGGGCGAACCGCTTTTTACGTATTCGGTTATCCATTCGTCCGAGAGTTTGTTAAACGTAACCCGCGTTTTTGCCGAACGGTTGACGTATTTTTTCCCGCCCTTTGAGGTATAGACAAAACATACGCCTGTATAAACGTTATGCGAACGGCCTGAAAGCATTTTAAGCATCTCGAACGCTTCAGCTTCCGTCTTGGGTTTGCCGAGTACTTTTTTGCCGTAAGCCACTACCGTGTCTGCGCCAAGTACGATTATATCCGCGCCGTTTAGGTTGGAATATACTTCGTCCGCCTTTTGTTTAGAAAGCGCCTCTACAAGCTTTCGAGGCGTACCTGCTACCGCCATTTCTTCGCCTTGCGCAGGAATTATCTCACTCTCTTTTACAAATTCTTTTATCAATTCCGCACGTCTTGGAGACGCGCTTGCTAATATAAATCTCATCTTCTTAAAGGTTGAAGAGCCACTTATTTGATAAGCGGCCCTTTACTTATATATTTACAAAATTTCGAGGTTCTTTCGGAAGGATTTTTTAAACTCGCTATTCGCCATAGCCGCCGACCTGATTTCAAGCAACGCGTCACCCGTTACTTCCGTCTTCATAATTACCGAATCACCGAGTACGTCGCAATTAACGCCCGTAACCACCCCGCTCTTACTTCTATCCAAGTTTTCCGCGATACGAAGAAGTACGCCGAGCTTTTTAACCGCTTCCAAATCTTCTTCCGTTACGATCGTTTTATACTTTTGCCATTCCGCCGCCGATACGTCTTCACGCTTATAGCAGGACGCTACGAACGCTGCAAGAATAATCTCGCGATGGGTTGCGCCGTTGATTGCGGAATTTAAAATCACGTAACAGCTATGCTTGGTGTTGTTGTAATATTTTACGCGTTTTCCGCAGTCGTGCAAGCTCGCCGCAATCTTTAAAACCTTAAGGTATTGACGGGAGAATTTGTGCAATACGCGAAGTTGTTTGAAAAGTTGAATGGAAAGCTGTACCACGTGATCGACGTGCGCCTTGTCACAGCCGTAATATTTATTGATCGTGTCTAAGCTATACGATAAAACGTCCAAAATGGGTTTTTCCGCGGTGATGGGGAAAGCTTGGTTGAGCAAAATCCCTTCGCGCAATCCGTTTGCGCCGATTGTGAAGTTTGCGATACCCATGTATGAAACAAAGGACTTGATAATCGCCATTGCTGCGGGCATAATGTCCGCTCTCGTCGGGGAAAGCCCTTTGATTTTTTTACGCTTGTCCACGTCGAGTACGCGTACCATATCGTAAATATTGCTAAAATCTTCCACTTCCATGTGATAATTATGGATAGCGTTAAGCGGATATTTATTGACAAGTTTGCTAATTTTGAAAAGGTTTCTAAACGAACCGCCTACCCCGATCATTTGCGCTTCGGGATCTACTTCTTTGAGCCATTCCACTTTTTTGAGCTGTTCTGTGAAGAAAGTTTCAATTTGAACGGAAGCTTCTTCAGGCGAACAATCGGACGCGAATAAATCCGTCAGCGTCACCGCGCCAAAGGGTAAGGATACGTAATTGAGAAGGTTTCTTCTGTTGTAGTAAATTATCTTCGTGCTTCCGCCGCCGATTTCGAGGATAACGCCCTTGGGGATATCCATCGTATTGATGACGCCGCGATAAACGAGCACCGCTTCTTCCTCTTCCGATAAAACGCGGAGCTTGATGTTGCAGGTAGCTTGGATTTCGTCCAAGAACGAGCGTTGGTTCTTCGCTCTTCTTACTGCCGCCGTCGCTACCGCGATGATGCGGTCAACGCCGTTTGCGTCGCAAAGACGTTTGAACATCTTGAGCGTACGAATAGTCTCTGCCACACGTTGAGGTTTTAAGAAACCGTCCCTGTCCATGTCTTGACCGAGCCTAACGCTCTCTTTCATCTCGTCAACGACCATATAATGCCCGTCTGTGAACAACTCCGCAATCACAAGACGCGCGGTATTCGAACCTAAATCGATAACACCTAATCTTTCCACTTTTTTCTGCCTCTTTTCTTCGGTAAACCACCGTTATTTCTTACAAATTTATATCGCACATAGTTTACCACATAAAATGGGATTTGTCTATACCCTTTTTGAAAATTTTTTCGTTTTTTACAAATTTTCCCCATTTTCGCCAAATTAAAAGCTCTTTCTTTGTGCGATTTGTTAAATATTTTCACTATTTCCCTAAAACAGCTGCGCTAAAAGCGGATTTTTAGTTTTTTTCGCTGTTCTTGTAAAAAAATTTCAGGCTTTTTGCTGTTGTTTTTTGGATAGAGTAACTGCGGAAAGAAAGATTAAAAACGCGCCGAAGCCCTTGCGCAAAATCTCCGACGGAAGCAAGCTCGTCAACAGCGCGCCAAGAGCCGAAAGTATCAGCGCGGGTAGTATCAGCCATAAAATCCCTTTCGTCTTCACAAGCCCGTTGTCCGTATGCACCTTTAACGCCCCTAAACTCATGGGCAAAAAGGAAAATAAATTCGCCGACTGCGCAAGCTTTTGTTCGACGCCGCCAAGTACCATTAAAAGCGGAATCGTCAACGTTCCGCCACCCATTCCCATGCCTGCGGGGATCCCCCCGACAAACCCTAAAATTAGATATAAATAAAAAGTCATAATTTTTCTTTCTCCCCTTAATCTCGTAACTGCCCCCTGTCTTTTACGTTAAAAAAACAGCATCCACAGCCCTGCAAACGCCTGTAAAAACGCAAAGACGAGCGAGATAATTTTCATGGGCAAAAGCTTCAAAAGCTTTGCTCCGAGCAATCCGCCGAAGGTGACGCCAAGCGCCGTGGGAACGAGCACCGAAAAATCATAAAAGCCGCGAATTGCGTATAGAAGAAAAGAGAATAGCGAGACGGGTAAAATGACGAGAATGGCGGTTGCGTGCGCCTTTTGTCCGTCCAGTCCCGTCTTTTGAAGAAGGGGTACGGCAAGCATTCCGCCACCGCCGCCAAACAGTCCGTTTGCAGCGCCTACCGCCATACCGCAAAGCAAATTTTTGAAGTTGTTTTTAACTGCCTGAAAGAGCTTTTGGAAGAGCAAATTTTCCCTCCTATCATAAAAAAATGGTAAATTTTTGGATTTTCACAAATATTTTGCGCATTTTTTTTAATTTTATAAAACTTTTTCCCGCATTTATCGTCATAAACGCTTGATTATAATTTGATTTTGTATTAAAATAATATAGCATATATTTATATAAGGCGAAATCCGCTTACATTTACAGCTCTTTACATTATATAGGAATAATAAAGCAGGAGCGACGTAAAAAACTTCCTTTGCGACGAAAAAAGGCGAATGGGCGGCGAGCGAATTTCCCCAAAGAAAAACAATGCAAAAAACAATAAACCAGAAGGTGGTTATATGACGACTGATTCCAAAAAACGCAAACAACTTCTTGCCCTGTTCTTATCGGCAATGATGGCTTCTTCTTTCGCTGCGCTTGCTGCGTGCAAGGACAACGAAGATGAACAACAGCCTGAAACGGAAACCGAGGACACTGCCAGCGATAAGGATACCGCAAGACTCACTAACGGTAGCTTTGAGTTCTATGATGATAAAGACGGTAAAAATCTCATCATCACCTCACCCGGCAGCTGGTCGCGCTCCAACGCTTCCGGCGGCGTAACCTCCAAGGCGGCGAGCGGTATCATCAATACCGAGGATTCCGCTTGGAAAAACCTTACTCAAGGTTCCGGACATTCTTACGCGACTGTTGAGGACGCTGAAAAGAACTGGGATAAGCTTTCCGCTAAGGACAAGCTCGCGTTCTACGACGCGCAAGAGGACGAAGACGAACTCGATTTCTATCAAAACTTTAATATCGATTCCGAAGATTTGCCTACTTGCGAAAATCCCGGTACGCACTACGCTTCCGACGACACGAACGCATCTAAAAATACCAACGTTTTGATGATCCACAACGATTACAACGTTTCGGGCAAATATGGTACGGCGCAAAAATTTGCATCCTCTACCACGATTACTCTTTCAGCTGGCACTTATGCAGAGCTTTCCGTTTGGGTGAAAACTTCCGACCTTAAGTATAGCACGAAAGCGCAAGACGTTCTTGAAGGCAGAGGCGCGTATATCGACGTTACCCAAACGGTCGGCAGCACTACGCTCGACACCTTGCAAGTTAAGAACATCAATACCGAAGTTCAAGCAAACCAAACGGAAAACAACGGTTGGGTGAACTATAAGTTCTATTTGCAAAGCTGTTCTTACTCTTCAAGCACCGTGAAAGTGACGCTCGGTTTAGGTCAAGCAACCGTTTCCACCAACACGTCCGAATACGTTGGCGGTTATGCGTTCTTCGACGACGTTACTTGTAAAATTTACGACGCTGCAGACTGGTCCACGGCTACCTCGACCGTAAACACCAAGCTGAATATGGCGTCTTCCAAGACGGACAAGATTATCGACGCTGACGTCAATAGCGACACCACGTTCTCGATGGATATGGACAGCCATAACACCGGCTTCAAGAACTTCTCTTTCGCGTCCAGCGCAAAGACGGAGCTCACCACAGAAGAGGCTGGTAACGGTAAAGTTTACGCGTCCGCAGGCGACAAGCAGTTCGTTGGTCTTACCATTGATAACAAGAACGACTTTGCCGGCTCGGTTACCTTCGCAACTCTTGATAACTACACGCATCCCTTAGTGTCCAAGGTTAGAGATAATATCACAAAACCTTCGTCCTTTGAATCGGACGTTATGTATCTTATCGCGAGCGAAGAAGGCGCGGCTTACACCACGACCATTCGTCCGAACGATTCCTATTACGAACTTGGCGCAGGTAAATATGCGGTTTATTCCTTCTTCTTGAAGACGTCCGACCTTGCAGGTCACACCGGCGCAAGCGTGAAGTTTACTGAATTCGATAAGATCAATAACGAGTTTAAGGATTTCGGCAACGAAGCGGTTATTTCTTCCGTAGATACGAGTTCAGTTGACAGCGTTGACCTTACCATCGACACCGTTGACGGCGAAACGACTCGTGAAGATATCTACGAAGGTTGGCAACAATGCTTCTTCTTCCTCGAAAATGATACCGAGGAAACGAGATATTTCCAAATTCAATTAACCTACGGTACGACGACTATCGTTAACTCTAAAGACCAAGATTATTACGGCGGATTTGTAGCGCTCGCAAACTTCCAAACGAGAACGCTTGCTCCTGAAGAATACGATTTCGTTTCTGCAGGCACTTATTCCAAGACCTTCTCGTTGACGGGCTTCTCTGAAACGGAAACCACCGGTCAAGTATTCGACGAAGCTTCGAGCGTAAGCGGCGATATCACGACCGGACTTGCTAACCCCCTTACCTATAAAGGCGTTTACGGCGGTAGCGGTTATGTGAACGGCACGTCCACCGATACTAGACTTAACGAAAACAAATACGCTGGTCTTATCAATAAGAAATATTATAACGACGTTGACGATACGACGGACGAAGGTTGGGTTTACGACTCTTCCGAACAAGGCGTTGTAAATACCGCGATTAAGAATGCTTTAACGAACAACAATCTTACGCTTGGTAACTCTACGCAACCCCTCGTTATCTATAATACCGAAGAACAAGCTTACGGCTTTATCGGCGGAAGCAAGACGATTTCCGCAACTACGCACTCTGCGATTTCCGTACGCGTTAAGGCTACCCAAGGCGCTGTTGTGAATATCTATCTCATTGACAACAACGACGCAACGCACGAAAGCGTACTCACTTGGAAAGCAGGCGTAACCTACTGGTACAACGATGACGGCGACCTTTGTGCAAAAGATCCTTCCGCTGACGATTTCAATAAGAAGACGGACGTTGCGTTCACTCTTCAAGAAAACGGATTGTATCTTGTCAATGAAAAGTGGAGCGGATATGCAGCAAGCGGCGTTGCAAAGGATCAATACTACGCTAACCTTGCGAACTACGAAGGCTATGGCGAAGGCGACCTTCTCGTTGCTGACAACGGCGTTGAATATAATTATAACGATAAGTGGTCCAACCAAGGCAACGACGGTATCGCGTTCTACTACAAGGACGGAAAATACTTCGCGTATGACAACTACACGACGGAAGTAAAAGATTTCTCCACCGTTCCCGGCATTACGACAAGAAGCGCTAAAGCTGAAAAGAAATTGCAAGCAACCGTGACGGGTACGGGCGAAGACCTTTGGACGACCGTTACCTTCTATATCTACACCGGCAGCAATATAAAGAACTACCGTCTTGAAGTTTGGAGCGGTTCTCGCGACGGTTCTGTCAAGAACGCAGCGGAAAGCCTTGTGCTTGTAGATCTTGGCGGCGCTAACGCTTTGACGGACGATTCCTTCTCTTCTATCTTGACGAAGGTAAAAGAAAACGTTGAAGATATCGGCGATCCCTATTACTTCGGTGAATCCTATGAAAGCGGATTCTCCTTCTACGACAGCAATTCCTTCCTTCGCTACGACGCAACGCTTGACGAAAACGAAGTTGGCAATTCTTACGAAAGCTACCTTTCCTCCGCTTACAGCGTTGATACGGCGTATATGAACTACCAAGACAAAATCAATCTTACGAATATGATTTTCGTAGATTTCAGCCTTAGTGAAGAGTCCGTTGACGCCGACGTTGAACAAGACGAAACCGAAGACGAAGAAGTTGAAACGACGACGCCTTCCGATACGAATATTTGGCTCTTGGTTAGCTCAATTGCAATTGCTGTAATTCTTCTTCTTGCAATTATAAGCATTATCGTACGTAAGTACGTTATGAAGGCTCGTAAGAGAAAGGGCTACAATACGGTAAGCGTTCAATCGGTAGCGCCTGCTCGTAAAGTAAAAGAAAAGAAAACGGAAGAAACCGACAAGGACGCTGAATAAGCCCCAAAACAACGGTTATTCCAACCTATTTCTTAATACCTTATAAACTAACCGTCCTGCAAAATAATTTGCGGGACGGTCGTTTTTTTACCTATTAAAAGCTTTTGTTGTTTTTACAATATTATATATATTTCTTAAAAGCGTTGTCCGTTTTTTTCATAGATAAAAAGGACTTGGCTACTTCGCCAAGTCCTTTTCTTTGTTTTCAAATCTTTCGATTAGTCGTGAATTGCGCCAACGGGGCAACCGTCTTTGCAAGCTCCGCAATCAACGCATTCGTCAGGGTTGATAACGTAGATTCCATTTGCGCCCATAGCAATTGCGCCAACGGGACAGGTGTCTTCACATGCGCCGCATGCTACGCATTCGTCAGTAATTACGTGTGCCATATTATACCTCCGTTTTCTTTTTGTTTTTAGCCGTACTTTCAACGACTTTTTCATCGTGATTAGATTATACCACTTTTTTTGCAATTAGTAAAGAATTCCTAAGCCCTTATTTTGTTTTTTTATCTTTTTGCGCGAATTTTTTGTAAAATTTCTTCGCACTTGTTTGCGACGTATTCGATTTCTTCTTCCGTCGTATCCTTCCCTATACTAAAACGTATCGAGCTTTTGGCTTCCGATTCGCTCAGCCCCATCGCCGTCAATACGTGGCTGGGTTTGAGCGACGCGCTCGCGCAGGCTGAACCCGACGCAACCGCTATGCCGTTTAAATCCATATTGTATAAGAACGAAGTGTTTTCTACGCCGTCAAAACGCAAATTGATTATCGACGCTAATCCATCTTCGTCCTTTGAAAAATCACCGTTTAGCGTTACACCGTCCAAGCTTAAAACTTTATCTAAGAATTTGTCGCGTAAGCTTTTAATGCGCTTTTCTCGCTCTTGGTTGTTTTTATAACAAAGCTCTAAAGCGTGCGCAAGTCCTACAACGGCAGGTACGTTCAGCGTGCCTCCGCGCATGCCGCGTTCCTGTTCTCCGCCGGCAACTAATTTTTCAATCCCAACACCCTTTTTGATATACAGCGCGCCGCAGCCCTTTGGACCGTGGAATTTATGAGAAGAAATGGCAACTACGTCCGCGCCGAGCGCGTTTACGTCAAGATTTCTATGTGGAACGTATTGCACGCAATCGGAAAAGCATAAAATCCCACGCTCTTTGCAAAGCTTGGCAATTTCTTCTACCGGTTGAATTGCGCCCGTTTCATTGTTTGCTTTCATCACAGCAACCAAGCCCGTGTTCTCTTTTAACCGTTTTTCAACGTCGCTTATCTCAACCCTGCCCCCTGCGTTTACGGGAATATATTCAATTTCAAAGCCCTCTTTTTCTAATCTTTCCATCGCGGAAAGCACTGCGTGATGTTCGATTTGAGAGGCGAGAATATGCGTTTTTCCGCGTTTTTTGCAGGCGTACGCGCCACCGAGCACCGCCCAGTTATCGCTTTCTGTTCCGCCTGATGTGAAGTAAATTTCACTCGGTTTCGCGCCGAGTAATTCTGCCACTTTATCCCGAGCGCAGTCCACCGCCGTCTGCGCCTTTCTGCCAAAAATATGCAAGGAATCCGCGTTCCCGTAATTTTCTTTATAATACGGCAACATCTTTTCAAGAACTTCACTATCAACGGGCGTCGTCGCCGCGTAATCGAAATAAATTAATTTCTTTTCCATAATCCTTGTCCGTTTCCCTTTTGTCTGGCGGTTTTTATTGACTTTATTATATTCCTTTTTTATCTTTTTGTCAACCTTTCCGCGAGAATACGCCGTTTTTCTTTTCAAAAACATATTTTTTTATATTTTTTTTAAAAAAATTTGAAAAAGTTACAAAAAATCCTTGAAAAATGTTAAAAAATATAATATAATGATAATAATTAACGCGGTTGCTTTTTGTGAAAGGCAGTTGCGTGAAAAAAATTTCTGTTTCAAGGGGGAACAACTTATGAACTATTCAAGCGAGAATATTCGCAACATTGCAATTATCGGTCACGGTGGCGAGGGTAAGACGACGCTCTGTGAGGCTATGCTTTTTAACGGTGGCGCAATCGACCGTATGGGTAAAGTTATAGACGGTACGACCGTTTCCGATTTCGACGATCTTGAAAAAGCAAAGAAAATGTCTATGTACACGTCTTGCTCGTATCTTGTATGGAAAGACGTTAAAATTAATTTACTTGATTTACCCGGTTTTTACGATTTTGAAGGCGAACGTAACGAAGGTTTGAGAGCTGCGGGCGGTGCGTTGCTCGTTATCGGCGCGAACGGCTCTATTCCTATCGGCGCGGAAAGCGTTGTAGATTACTGTCTTAAAATCGGAAAGCCGCTTATTATTTTTATTAACGGTATGGACAAGGACAATGCGGACTATTTTGGTACGGTTGAGGCTTTGAGAGCGAAATATGCAGGTAAGCTTGCACCCATTCAAATTCCTATTATGGAAAACGGCAAAATGCAGGGCTGCATCAACGCTTTACAAGAACGCGCATATTTATTCAAAGAAAACGGACCTTTGGAAATTCCTATTCCCGAAGATATGCAAGAACAGGTTGAAACTATGAAAAACAACCTTATGGAAACTGCTGCGGAAAACGACGAAGTATTGCTTGATAAATACTTTGAAACGGGCGAGCTTACAAGAGAAGAAACCATCCGCGGTATTCGTATGGGTATTGCGTCCGTTAATACTATCCCCGTCATGGCGGGTAGCGCGCTCCAAAACCGCGGCGTTATCAATCTTTTGAACGAAATCGTTAACTACATGCCTCAAGCTCGCGAAAGAGCAAACGCCATGGCAGACGATCTTGTAAACGATAAGATTATTACCGTACTTCCCGAAGACAACGCGCCCTTTGCAGCGCAGGTCTTCAAGACGGTTATCGATCCGTATTCGGGTAAACTCAGCTATTTAAAGAGCTTCCGCGGTACGCTTAAGAGCGGTTCGACGGTTTGGAACGCTAATACCGAACAGGAAGAACGTATCGGTCAAATTTACTTGCTTAAAGGCAAGAAGATGGAACCTGTTGACGAGCTCGTTGCGGGCGATATCGGCGCGGTAAATAAACTCAATAATACGAACACGGGCGACACCCTTTGCGATGCAAACGCAAAAGTTCGCTTTACCCCGATTTTCTTCCCGAAACCCACGCTCTTTATGTCGGTTGCTTCGGAAAAGAAAGGCGAAGAAGACAAAGTCTTTGCAGGTCTTGCAAAACTTTCCGAAGAAGACTACACTTTCTCCGTTGAAAAGAATAACGAAACGGGCGAAATTTTGCTTGGCGGTCAAGGCGATATGCAGCTTGAAATGCTCGTGAAGAAAGTTAAGATACGCTACGGCGTGGATATGAAGCTTGGCGATCCCAAGATTGCTTATCGCGAAACTATCCGCGGTAAGACGGAAGCGGAAGGTAAGCACAAGAAACAATCGGGCGGACACGGTCAATACGGCCATTGTAAGATTCGTTTCTCGCCCTGCGAAGAAGAATTTATTTTCGACGAAGAAGTTGTTGGTGGTGCAGTACCTAAGAACTACTTCCCTGCAGTTGAAAAAGGCTTGCGCGAAGCAATGGCAACAGGGCCTATCGCAGGTTATCCTGTTATCGGCGTGAAAGCGGTGCTTTACGACGGAAGTTATCACGACGTTGACTCCAACGAACTTTCCTTTAAGATGGCGGCAGGTATCGCCGTTAAAGAAGGTTTAAAGAACGCGAAACCCGTTCTTCTTGAACCTGTGCATAGCTTAAAGATCGCTATTCCCGATTCTTACCTTGGCGACGTTATGGGCGATATCAATAAGCGTCGTGGACGTATCATGGGTACGGACAACGAAAACGGAACGACGATTGTTCAAGCGGAAGTTCCCCTTTCGGAAATCAAGACTTATACGATGGAACTTCGTTCCTTGACGCGCGGCAGCGGTAAATTCGTTTCCGAGTTCTTGGGCTATGAAGAAGTACCGCCTATGCTTGCGGAAAAAGTAGCGGCAGCCGCAAAAGTAGCGAAAGAATAAGCAAAGGGTATAAAACCGAAAACTGTTGAAAAAACGTTTATTGCTCCTTCCGTGACAGGCCGTTAAAGTCACGGAAAAGGTAAGGCTCTCCGATCCCCCTCGGAGAGCCTATTTTGTTTGCCTTTTCATTAAAATAAAAGGATAACGAAACCTTTTCGTTATCCTTTTTACTCTTTTCCTGCAATAAGTTTTTATTTGTTTTAGGCTATGTCACAGAGTCCTATTTGATAATACCCATTTCGAGCAGAATATCCGATAATTTTGCAAACGTTTGCGCAGACAGCGTTTCGCCGCGCGCCTTTTCATCAATTCCCGCCGTTTGCATTGCTTGTTTGGCTTGTTCTCTTGTAATTTTGAAGAAGTTGATAAGATTATTCTCAAGCGTCTTTCGTCTATTTAAGAACGCGCATTTTACCGTTTGTCTAAACGCTTTTTCATCCTTCACCTCAACCCTGCCCCGCTCAAAATCAATTTTGACGACTGCCGAATCTACGTTCGGGCGAGGATAGAAAAGATTTCTTGAAACTCTCTTTACAATTTTTGCGCTGCCCTTTAATGCAATCGCAACTGTAATCGAGCCATACTCGGGCGTGTTCTCTTTTGCGCAAAACCGCTCCGCTACTTCTTCTTGCACCATAATCGACAAGCCTTGCACCTTTTCACTCTCTTCGAGAAGCTTGGTCACAAGCGGCGTCGTAATATAATAAGGCAAATTTGCAACAACGAGATAGGGCTCGATTTCCTTTTCAAATTCCTGTAAATCAATTTTATTGAAATCACGGAAAATGACTTCGACGTTTTCAAGTCCGGCAAGCGTTTCCGCTAAAACGGGCTGCAAATCGGTGTCAATATCAAAGGCGTAAACCTTTTTTGCGCGTTCGGCAAGCGCGCGTGTGAGCGTACCTGCGCCGCAACCGATTTCCACTACCGTCGTGTCCTTGGTTACGCCTGACGCGGTTACGATAGACTCTAATAAATTCGTGTCCGAAATGAAATTCTGGCCGAATTGTTTTTTAAAATGAAAACCGTGTTTTACGAGCACGGAACGTAAATCTTGCATACCTGCCCCCGTCTAATCGTTAACAATCCACGATATATTTTCTAATCAAAAGGGGTACGCCTGCGCTTTGCGCAAGACGTTTACAAGACTCGATTTCCGTTTCGCCTATACAGTCAACGATCGAGAATCTGCAATCAATCCCCGCGCGCTTACAGCCCTTTGCGAACTCCACCATCGCCCCAAAACCGTTTTCTCCAAATTGAGAACGGCAAATTTTTTGATAATTTTCAGCGCAAGACGCGTTCAGCGAAACGTTGATTTTATCCACTTTGCCTACTAATTCGGGAATAATATCCCGTTTGTTGATAAGCGAGCCTTGACCGTTCGTGTTCAAGCGAGTTTTTAAGCCTTTTTCGTGGAAATAATCGGAAAGCTTAACGATTAAATCCATACGATAAGTAGGTTCGCCGAACCCGCAAAATACGATTTCTTCAAATTTCGTCAAATCCCCGAACCCATTGCACGCGGAAAGCACCTTTTCAAAGGTAACTTCGCCGTGATTCAGCCATAAATAATGTCCGTAATAGCTGTCGCGTTCGTTTCTTACGCAAAAATCACAGCCGTTAGAGCATTTATTCGTCAAATTCAAATACAGCTTTCCGTCAAGCGAATACGCATAGGTGTCCTTGCGGTTTTCCGCCTTTTTCCCTTGCTTTTCCCTATTTTGTTTATCTTGCTTTTGTTGCTTTTCTTGTTTTTGCGGATTTTGTTTTTGCTTTTCTTGTTTTTGCGGGTTTTGTTTTTGTCCGTTATTGTTTTGCTTATTTGGCTTATTTTGGTTGTTCTGATTTCCTTGATTGTTTTGTTTTTTATTATTTTGCCCGCTTTGATTTTGAACGTTCTGTACGTTTTGGGCATTTTGCGCCTGCGGGTTTTGGGGTTGACCGCTCTTATGGCGATTGCGATGACGGCGACGTCTTCCCCCGCCCTGTCCTTTCGAGTTTTGCATCTGCGAATTTTGAGTTACTTTCTTTTCGTCTTCCATATTATTTCAATTTAAAAAACAAGCGGTCGGCGTTTTCGTCGATTTGTTTTTCAAGCTCCTCCGTTGATTGACCGCGAAGCTCCGCAATCTTTTCAAGCGCAAACTTCACGTATTTTGGTTGGTTGGGAAATTCCCCGCGATGTGGTACGGGAGTAAGGTACGGACAGTCCGTTTCCGTCAAAATGCGGTGGGCAGGTACGCGTATAACGCTTTCTTGCACCTTCCTTGCATTCTTGAACGTGCAAGGTCCGCCAAAGGAAAAATATAAGCCGAGCGCGCAAAATTCATCTACCATTTCCGCGGAATAGGAATAGCAATGTAAAAGCCCGCCCTTTTTGAGCAGGGACTTATTCGCCTTTAAAAGCTCCAACGTTTCCTGCGCGGAATCTCGGCTATGAATCACCACGGGCAAACCAAGCTCGTCTGCAATTTTAAGCTGTTTTACAAAGCATTCTTTTTGAAAATCTTTCGGCGGATTATCTTCAAAATGATAATCCAAGCCTATTTCCCCAACCGCTACGCACTTCTCGTGCCTACAAAGCTCTTTTAAACGCTCAAAATCTCCGTCCTTGTATTTGTCCAGCTCGCTTGGATGAAATCCGGCGCAAAAATATACCCCCTCTTCCTCCTCACAAATTTTCGAAGATTTTATCGAAGTGTCAAGGTCGTACCCCGAACAAATAATCCTTTTCACGCCCTCTTGTTTCGCGTGAAACAATACTTCTTTTATACCGCCGACAAGCTCGTATTCTTCGTCGGTTAAATGGCAATGCACGTCGATCATATTAGCCTATAACTGCGCCGCTGTTTAAGTCTTCTTTATCCGAAACTACAAGCGCGAGTTTGCCCGTTTCATCTTCAGCCGCTAAAATCATACCTTCGGAAAGCACGCCGCAAACCGTTCTCGGTTCAAGGTTGGTAACGAATACGACCTTTTTGCCGACCATTTCTTCGGGCGTGTAGTGCTTTGCAATACCGGAAACTACCGAACGGATTTCGTCGCCGAATTTAACCGTTTCATGCAATAATTTCGAGGATTTAGGCACTTTTTCACAGGCGATAATCTCGCCTACTTTTAATTCGATTTTCGCGAAATCGTCTATTGTAATCATAGGTTTTTTCTCCTTGATTTCTTCTTGTTTTACCGTCTTTTTCTCCTGCGTTTTTTCCGACGGTTTAGCGTCTTTCTCGGGGGCAGGTGCGGGATTTTCCGCGTTATACGCCTGCATTTGAGCTTGACGGATTTGTTCGATTTTAGGTTCTAAGGTCTTGAAATCAAGACGGGCAAAAAGCGGAGAAATTGCCGTCACCGTCAAGCTTTCATCCAAAGCGAACGTCTTACATTCCTCGAGCGTTCTTGCCCTTCCTGCGTAAGCCGAAAGGATTTTTTCGCTGGTTGCAGGCATAAAGCTATCCAGAAGCGACGCGCCGATTTGGATTGCTTGCGCAAGGTTATAAACACGTCGTTCAAGCGTTGTTTTCTATTCTCGTCCTTAGCAAGCGCCCAAGGCATCGTTTCATCGATATATTTATTCGCACGGCGGAAGAGATTGAAAATTTCGCTGATCGCGTCTGCGATACGAAGCGAGTCTGCTTTTACTACAACTTTATCAACCGTCGAGGTAATCGTCGCCTTGAATTCTGCATCAGGCTCTTCTTCCCTTTCAATGGACGATTTCGTAACAGTCCCGCCGAAATATTTATTGATCATAGCGATCGTACGGCTTACGAGATTGCCGAGTACGTTTGCAAGGTCGGAATTAAATCTTTCCGTGACGAGCTCCCAAGAAATTTGACCGTCGTTGTCAAACGGCATTTCGTGGAGCACGAAATATCTAACGGCATCTACACCGTAAATTTCCGCAAGATCGTCGGCGTACAAGACGTTGCCCTTGGATTTACTCATCTTCCCATCGCCCTGCAAAAGCCAAGGATGACCAAAAATTTGCTTGGGCAAAGGTTCGCCGAGGGCCATTAAGAAGATGGGCCAGTAAATTGTATGAAAGCGCAAAATATCCTTGCCTATTAGATGCAAGTCTGCAGGCCAGTACTTTTTATAATTCTCGCCGTGTTCGCCGTTTGTATCGAACCCTATACCCGTGATGTAGTTCGTGAGCGCGTCAAGCCATACGTAAACGACGTGTCTGTCGTCGAAATCCACAGGTACGCCCCATTTGAAAGACGTTCTCGATACGCAAAGATCTTGCAAGCCTTTCAAAAGGAAGTTGTTCATCATCTCGTTTTTGCGGGAAACAGGCTGAATAAACTCGGGATGGGTATTGATATGTTCGATTAAGCGGTCGGCATATTTTCCCATTTTAAAGAAATAAGCCTCTTCTTTTGCGGGTTTTACGTCACGTCCGCAGTCAGGGCATTTACCGTCTGAAAGCTGACTTTCCGTCCAAAACGATTCGCAAGGCGTGCAATACATGCCCTCGTAATAGCCTTTATAGATATCGCCTTGGTCGTAGAATTTTTTAAATATTTTCGCAACCTGCTCAACGTGATAAGGATCAGTCGTACGCATAAATTTATCGTAAGACGTATCCACCAAGTCCCAAATTTGTTTAATTTCTCCCGCCACGTCATCGACAAACGCTTGGGGGGTTACCCCTTTTGCCGTCGCTTTTTCTTCAATTTTTTGACCGTGTTCGTCGGTGCCGGTTTGGAAAAATACGTCGAAGCCCTGTTTGCGCTTGAATCTAGCAATCGCGTCCGCTAAAATTGCTTCATAGGTATTGCCAATGTGCGGTTTGCCTGACGTGTAGGCAATCGCCGTCGTGATATAGTAAGGTTTTGCCATATCCCTTGCTCCTTTTTGGTAAAATATCATACACAGTTATTATACAACTTTCCACGCTAAAAGTAAAATACTTTTAGGGGTTTTTCCAATTTTTCCAAACTCTGAAAGTTTATCACGATAGTCCTATCTTCAACCGCGCAAGCATATAGTATGATATGAATATTATCTTTACCTACCTTTTTATTATCGCAACTGCGATCTTGCTGTTTATTAATCCCGATCTCTTTCTCAAAAGTGTGCTGTCGGGCGCAAGCAAAGGTGCAACGCTTTGTTTGGCGCTCGTTTCTTCCTATGCGATATGGCTCGGGCTGATTCGAGTTTGGGAAGAAAGCGGTATTTCTAAAAAAATTTCCAAACTTCTTTCCCCGCTTGTCAAACGAGTCTTTAAAACAAAAGACGAAGAAACCGCCTGCGCCATTAGTATGAACTTATCCATCAACCTGCTCGGTATGGGCGGCGCGGCAACCCCATACGGAATTAAAGCCTGCCAGCTCCTTGATAAAACCGACTTCGCGGAATACGCTTCCGCTATGTTTTTCGTGATTAACGCAACGTCGATACAACTGCTTCCCACGGCAATCGTCGGCGTTCGCGCGTCGCTTGGCAGCATATCCCCCGCCGATATCATTCTTCCTTCCATTCTCACAAGCGCGTTTTCTACTTTTTTAGGAATAAGCTTGACTATGCTCTATTTTAAAATCATTTCTCGCACCCGTCAAGTCAACTCCGCCCGTTTGATACCGCTTAAAAAATTAAAAATGAATGGGGCAGGTACGAGATGAACAAACTTTTTGCTTGCCTTATCCCCTGCATTTTCATTCTTTCCTTTATATATGCTACCCGCAAGAAAGTCAACGTTTATGAAGCGTTTACAGGGGGCGCAAAGGACGCCATTCCACTCGTTGTTACTATTTTTCCATATATCGCAACCGTACTCATTCTTACCGAGCTTTTTTCGGCAAGCGGCTTAGAAAGTAAATTCCTAACAGCGCTCTCCCCTGTCTTCGATAAATTAGGCATTCCTGAAGAGATCGCGCCCTTATTGCTCGTTAAGCCTTTATCCGGGAACGGATCGCTCGCAGTTCTTTCGGATATTTTAAACACTTACGGTGCAGACGCATATCTCTCGCGTTGCGCCTGCGTTATATATGGTTCTTCCGAAACAACTTTATATCTCGGTGCAATCTATTTTTCAGGCTTAAAAAGAAAACGCCTTACAAGCGCGTTGATGATCGCGCTCATATCCTTCCTTCTTTCAGCGATATTCGGCTGCTTTGTTTGTCGATTCCTATAATCCGCTTCTTTTTTCTCAAAAAAGGCTCGTTTTTCTTTAAAAAATGTTATTTTTTCACATTTTTTGGTTGAAATATGTCATTTTCGACAATTTTAAAAATTTTCGATAATTCCCTTTACATTTCTTTTTATTTATGATAGAATATATTCATAAATCAGTTGAAAGTAACTGATTCACGAAACAGCTCATCATTTTCCCCCTTATCATATAGGTAATCCCCTTGGAGTCGCAAGATTTCGAGGGGATTATCATTTATGGAAAATCTCACACGTAAACTAGATATAGAAAATACCTTGTTCGCTATGAACAAGGTATTTTTTTAGTTCGTTATAACTTTTAATTGTGCTTTTACCTATATTTATTCTATATCCTCTCCGTCTCCAAAGGAGAAAAAATTTCCGCTTATTAACACTAAAACTCCTGTTTGCTCTTCGCGGATATTTTCAAAGACTTCTTGACTGAGTTGGTACTCTCTTTCTTCTCCGTTTTCAAGCGTAAAAGTCGCGTAATATTCAAAAACACCAACGGGTGTAGTCCACGAAACACCATTCACGAATCTTTCAAAAATTCTCTTTGATTTTACCGTTGCATTAAAAAATTCCGGTTCGGTCTCGTTGATCTGAAAAATCTCTTCGCCCCTTTCCTCACTCTCTTCAATTTTTTTCAAAAACGCCATCAATTCTTCCCAGTCGCCTTCAATCAAGACGTCTTTTTGTAAAACGATTTTTTTGGGAAGCAGGACAAAATCGTCGCGATATTCTATCGGCGTTAACTTATAAAAAGGTATTGAGCGATTAAAGCCAGCGTCTAAAAATTCAACGCCGTCGTTGGTGATTTTTATCGCAGCTTTCGGCGAACGCAATTTCTTTTTGTAATAAAATTGATAGAGTAAAGCCAACGCAACCGTCACAAAAAATAGAACGGAGAAGCTCGCAATTAGAGCAACGACTGTATCCTCTCCGCTAACATAAATTATGAAAGGAATATATACGATTAACGGTGCTATTATAGATAAAATAACAATTTTTAATTCCTTTTTTACTTGTTCTTGCATATACGCTTTCGCGCCGCCGGTATATTCGCCTTTAAATTCCCACATAAAAGTCTCCTTGTGATATTTGTTAAAGTATATTTATTATAGACAATTCGACTTGGCGGAGCGTAACCGCTCCGCCATAAGCCTTTACTTTATTCGTAATGTAAATCGCAAAAAAGTTTCATTTTTTAATCCTTTTTCTCTATTTGTATATGAGGCAAATATTGATTTAGCAACGATTCTAACCCTGGTCTATTTTCAATAAAAATAAAATTTTTATTATTAAAATATAAACGATATTCCGGATCTCCTTCCAATTGCTCTCCATTTATACATAATACTATACATTCTTTTTCTCTCCTTTTCCCATGATAAATCGGAAATCGAACTTGACACTTTATGCAATCGCTAATACGCTTATTATCAATTCGATGATAAGCAACATCCTTAAAAGAATTTATTTGGATTCTTGAATCAAAAAATATAATTTTTCTCAAATAAAATTGACAAGTTCGTGGTATACTTATTATTTGAGTTATGGATATTGGCAATATAAATAAACCACAAAGAGAGCAACTTCTCATAGAAAAACCTGAAATTATAATAATTAATAAACAAGCCAAACATTCGACAACAATACCACCAATCAAATATATTAAGGGCAGTTCCCTCAAGTCTTTATCCTCAAACATGTTTATTCTTTGCATATAATCGCCTTCCAAATCAATTTCCTTATCTCTAATAATAAACATTACCTGCTAAATTCAGTTAATTTAAAAATTCCTTTTATTTCTTCCTCTGTTATTTTTGTATTTTTTAAATTAACCAAAATATTAGTCATATTTTCACCTAAATTGTAATCTATCAATATTTTTTTATTCGTTAGTAGATCTATTTCTTTATCTATTAAGCATTTTTCAACTTCATCATCAAATATTAAAGTAGAGCAATTAATTTGTGAAAGATAACTAGAAAAATCATTGATAGCAATTGATTTACTAAATACATATTTATTACATTTATCAAAAAAAACTGAAACAATTTTAATATCTAAAAGTATTAATAATTCTTTTACTTTTTGAAAATCAATCTTAAAAAAAGAAATGTTTAAAAGATTTTTATTTTTTGTAATATTTATTTTCAAAACAATTCTCCTTATATTAACAACTTAAGTATAAATGATTTGTTTTGACTTGTCAAGTAGATTGATAAAAAAAAGAAACAAGACCTTGTTCGAAATGAACAAGGTCTTGTCAAAATGAAAAGCGGCGATTACCTATCCTCCCAACGGTTAACCGTAAGTACTTTCGGCGTTAAAGAGCTTAACTTCTGTGTTCGGAATGGGTACAGGTGGATCCTCTTTGCCATCATCACCGCTATTGCTATATATCTCGTGGACC
>JAFVRE010000006.1 GCA_017504465.1 Clostridia bacterium
ATAAGCAACGGAACTATTTTTTCAATATCGCCCGGTTGCACCTGCTCGATAAACGAGAGTAAAAAATCTTCAAAATCCATTATTATACCTGCCTTTCAATCTTTGCGCCACAAAGGGCGCAGAGATTATGATTTGGGATTAGATACAAAAGCCGAAGAGGACGTCGTAGAAGCTGCCCGCACAGTTATAGTCGCTATCACCGTCGTAGACAATGCAGAAGTAACTATTCCCGTAAGGGGAACGTGTCCAAGCCCAATTTTTAATGAGCGTCTTTCGATTTTCGTTGCTCTTAAAGAACTCGTATTGGGTGCCTTCGCCGCCTTTTGAATAGGTTGATTTGCCCGTAATTTCAACTTCAGAGAAGAGAAAGAGGGTATCTGTCGTTTCCAAAATTTTACCGTTGTCGTGACCAATCGATGTTTTTTTGTTGATAGGAGAAAGATACATCAGAAGGCTGGACGGCAAAAGATTGCCAATGCTTGCCATGTGTTTATTGCGCATTTTACTATTCTTCCAGCTCGTACCATTATCACTTGTGTCGTTCATTCTAACGCGAACGTCTTCGATATAACAAGCGAAGGTGTATTCGGCTTTCCCGCTGTGAACCTTATCGTCGTGATTTTTTCCAACCACGTAAGCACGAACGACGTCACCTGATGCAATCTTAAAGTCGATATAATCGCCGACGACGAGTTCTTCTTCAAGCGAACCCGTTTTGATTTTTGCAGCGAGTTCTGTAATATCGTAATCAAGCTTTTTAGGCTCGCGATTTTCTGCTGCATTAACAATGTTTTCCAAGTACGCAACCCTAACCTTGATTTCCGCAAGCTCTTTCATTGCGGCTTTTTTGTCAAGTTTTGACATTTTGTTTCTCCTTAAAAATTTGAAATTTAGCATTTACGACCTCTCTGTGTCTAAAAATGTTATAATTATTGTGCGGAGTAAGCGGGGAGTTACCCCGCAGTCATCAAAGTAATGTGGACATCATACTACAACCATTGGAACGCCTTACTATACAGCCTTTCATTCCTACGTTTCAAGCTACAACAATCAATATTTATATAGATGGTGCCTTCGGAAACGCAAAACCTACAATCCGACCTGTTATTTTCTGGACTTGTCGGCACAAGATGTCCATATCCGTTTTCCCACATTGAAGCAATCGGAGACTTCGTTTAACATAGTGGTGCCTCGTAACGTGATTGCAGACGAGTTGATGATGTGCTTTCCTCTAACTTTTTACTCCATATGATGCGCCAGCCAAAGCGAGGAGGAAGATATAGGGGGAGCTGGCGCATAAGTGTCTAAAACTGTTGTATTTGGGATATAACAACAACGCTCGGGAAGGGCGTTTCAAGTTTTGACAAGTGTATTATACGACATTTTTGGACACAAGTCAAGCGTTTTTTCGTACTTTTTTCAAAAAAATTAAAAAAATTTTATTTTATTTTATTTTTGAGCCTTGTGCTTTTGATAATAACGGCGATTATATTCGCGTCTTTTTTCTTTGCGCCTTTCGATTTCTTCAATGGAAAGCTGTTGAGGCGCTGCGCCGACGGGAGCAGGAACTACTCTACGCCTCGTGGGTTGCGTTTGCACCTGCATAACGGATGCCTTTTGGACGATTTCCAACGACGCGATTTCTTCGGACAGTTTCGCAATCATAGTTTTTACTTTCAAATAAAGCACATCGCCTCTATTCAAAAGGAACTCTGCGCCCGTGCAATTTAACTTGATGATTGCCGAGCCTTTCTTGTCTGCGGTTTCGATTACGCCTTGAAAATATTTCAAAGCGCGTACTTTTCTGCTGATTTGTTCAGCCGTCTTGATATCTGCCATATAAACACTCCTTAATTTTTTGCAACAAAAAAGCCGCCACACTGGACGGCTTCGATTTTTATTCTTCGTCTTTGTAATATTCGGGGAAAGGTTCGCTTGCGGGCGGAGCAGGAACCCATGCGTTTTGGAAAGTCATATTCATAGACACTCTTCCATCCGTCAGGGCACATACTTCAAATGTGTTTGCCGTTTTCAATGCCTCGCAGAACTTATCGACCATATCGATAACGATTAGGTCGGCTTTAATGCTCAGGCAAAGAGTGCTACCTGTAAGCTCGTCGGGACGAATGTCGATTTCAGCGTCTTGGTCATAGGTCAAGACTAACTCTGAAATTTCTTTCGTTGCCTTTTCAATAAGCGGATAGCGTTCGGCGTTCTTCATAAGATATACTTCCTTGGGCATATACTCACGATAGAACTTCATAATCTTATCCATTTCTTTATTTCCCATTGTACCTCCAATGAATTGAGGCAGGGGAGTAGAGCTACCGCAATTCGTATTTGATTTTTTTTGCGGTAACTGTAAGCTACCAAAGAATGTCAGACCAACATTGAAAAGGAATGGGGCGGTGAAAATCACCAACCCCACCAAGCAAGTATATTGGTAAACCAACATACAAAACCCAACCCATAACGGCGGTTATGGGGCATAGACCGTACCCCTACGATACTACGCAACTATAGTTTATCATAAAACGATAGGGTTGTCAATCTTTTTTACGCAACACTACGCCATATTTTTCTTCTACTGCGCCTAAACATAAATCCGTAATAGATAATTCGGTTTTACTTAATAAGTCGAGCAATGCCTGTTTATATTCTATTTTAAGGCGAATTTTAGGCTCGTAGACAGTGCCTTTTTCGCGTTCTTTCTGCTTTTTGCGATATTGGCGCGTTTTTTCAGGATGCCTTTCGCGATACCTTTTTTGCGCGGCATACCCCGTTGCCTTTTGCCGTGCCAATTCACGCTTTAACTTTTCTTCCTTATCCATAATGACACCTCACGGTATTATTATATAATGAAAGACAAGAAAAGTCAAGCAATCCGCACCGATTACGATGCGGATGCTTATGTTTTATTGGAATTATGCCGATTATTTTTTCTTATTTTCCTTGAAGCCTTCAACCGAATACTTGCCGTTCGTGATGATGCGGTGCAAAACCGTAGCGATAATACGACGCAAGAAATCATTTTTTGCAACTTGAACCGAAAGCGCACCTTTGCCTTTTTTCGTGTAGAGGGCGAGCAAGTAAGCAACGTCGTGATTGTTGCACTTATACGCATTTTCTTCGATAGGTTTGCCGTCTACTACCTTTTCTTGATACACAATGCCGTCAATAACAGTTTGCAAGAGCTTGACAAGCTGCGAATTACTGGTAGGCGTACCGCCCATTTCAACTTCGCGAGCTTTCTGTTCGAGGAAATAGGTCGTTGCCAATTTCTCGATGTCTTTCTTGCTATACCCCAATTCGGTTGCCGCACGCAAACAGAGCAACTGATTGAAACGGCTTGCGGTATACTGCCAATCGGTATCCAAATCCGCATACTTGCAGAATTTGAGCAGGTCGATTTGACGGTCTTTTTCGCTCGTTTCGATATGCGTCATAACGCCGTCGTCATTCGTTTTAACGCTATGCGAAGGAACTTTGAACGAATGCATAGTAATTGCTTCAACGATAGGATTTTCCTTTTCGCAAAGCGTTTTGAATACCTGCTTTTGATACAGCTCAATATACTGCTTTTCAAAGCCTTTTAACGCTACTTCCGCCGCGATGGCTTTTTCGATTTCGCCCGCTTTTACAAACGTCGCGATGTCCTTGATTGCCTTTTCGATGCCAGCCTTGACATCTTCCATTTTGAGAACTTTATTCTCTGCCATAATTGTAACACTCCTTGAATGTATTATTTTTTTTGGTAATCGGTTGGTTATCCACTCTCGCCACGAGGAGGCTTACCATTGAGAGCATAGAGCGAACACGTCGCTCATTTGTTGCCTATTTGATGCAATCCGTCAAACAATTCCGACAAGTATCTTTCTCTTGTGCTTTCGCCATACTGTTCGGCGAGCGCATTTGCGGTATGCTCAACATCGTCTATTGTCATAAATTTTGCTTGTTGAGCAGGGTGAAAAGGGCTATCAGGTTTCATAGTTTTCTCCTTATATGAGGCATTAGTTGATTATCCACGCCCACCAACGGGGAGGTTGCCTTATTTGGGCGCAAGTAAAACCGCCCAACGCAACACGCAGGGCGGTTTGTTTTGTACTCACGATACGCCCCGTCTTAAAGGCTA
>JAFVRE010000033.1 GCA_017504465.1 Clostridia bacterium
GTCGCCGACCCGGACTGCCCTGCGTACTCCGAGATTCACACGCCCGGCGCGAAGACGATCGAACAGGTGTCCGCGTTCATGTTTTTAAATTTGCACGGAGTTTTTCAACGGCGCGCTTTTCAATGCGCGATATGTAAGACCGAGATATTTTTAAAACGTTTGCCACTTCCCTTTGCGGCAACGGAACTCCGCCTTTTAGCGCGTATCTTAGGCTGATAACCGTATATTCTCGTTCCGATAACAGCCGCCGAACTTCATTGACGAGTTTTTCTCTTTGTACCCCTTTTTCAACCTCCTCAAAAACGCACTCCTCTTTTTCAAAGAGCAAATCCATAAGCGTAAGCTCGTTTCCGTCTTTATCTACACCTACCGGCTCAAACAGCGAAACTGTCTTTTTGTGCTTTTTATTCGCTCGAATTAGCATTAAAATTTCATTTTCAATGCAACGCGCCGTGTAGGTAGCAAGCGTCGAGCCACGATCCAAACGGTAGGTATTTATCGCCTTGATAAGCCCGATACTTCCAACCGAAATTAAATCGTCCGTTTCCGCAACCCCTGAATATTTTTTAACGATATGCGCAACCAACCGCATATTGTGTTTCACCAAAATATCCTTCGCTTCTTTATCCCCCTTTTCAGACCGCCGTAAATATTCCTCCTCTTCTTCCTTGGAAAGCGGTTTCGCAAAAGAAGTCTTGTTACCGATAGCGCCTGTAAAAAATGCAATCTTACCCAAAATCGCCATAAAAAAATCAAAAATCATACCTTACTCCTATTTCGATAGTTTACTTCTTAGCGTATGATTTTTTGAGCTTGTACTATACGATTTTTTTTGAATAATCGGCATTTTTCTTCAAAAAAGAAAGAGTTTCGCCGTTTTTGACGCCCAATTATGTCTGACATAGGTATTATGTGTAACATAGTTATGTCAGACATAATTGCTATGTGTGACATTGACGCACGCGTTTTTAGCCTTTATGTTCTTATTTTTAATAAAAAATCCCATAATCTTAAAAAAACGGTGGTATTTTGTTGATTTTTTTCGTAAAAAATAGTATTATAGAACAGATATTGAAAAGATGCACTATTTATAGCGCGCATATTTTAAAAATTTCACGTAGGTAGTAATCAAATGAAAAAGACAAAAATTATATGCACACTTGGCCCTGCGAGTGATACGAAAGAAAAAATTTCCGCTATGGCGGATGCTGGCATGAACGTTGCAAGATTGAATTTTTCACACGGCACGCACGCGGAACACGCATTAAAAATTAAAACAATTAAAGAAGTTCGACAAGAAAAGAATATCCCCTTGCCTATCTTGCTCGATACGAAAGGCCCCGAGTTTAGAATTAAAACTTTTAAAGAGGGCAAAGTTACCTTAAACAAGGGCGACGAATTTTGTTTTACAACTGAAGAAATCGAAGGCGACGAGCATAAAGTTAGCGTTTCTTACAAAGGAATTTGCAACGACTTAGCTGCAGGCGATAATATTCTTTTAAACAACGGCTTAATGTCTTTCGTTGTAAAGAAGGTTTGCGCGCCTGAAATCATTTGCGAAGTGGAAGAAGGCGGCGTACTGTCGAATAGAAAGTCTATGTTCTTCCCCGACAAAGAAATGCATCTTGAGTTTTTATCCGACCAAGATAAAGAAGATTTATTGTTTGGGATTGAGCAAGACGTTGATTTTATTGCACTTTCTTTCGTCTCTAGAGCTCAAGACGTTCTCGACGCAAAAGCGTTCTTAAAAGAACACGGCGGTGAACATATTGATATCATCGCTAAGATTGAAAATCGTTCCGGCGTAAATAATTTAATCGATATTATGAAGGTCTGCGAAGGAATCATGGTCGCAAGAGGCGATCTTGGCGTAGAAATTCCTTACGAAGAGTTGCCTGACATACAAAAATATATTATCGATCAATGCCGTATCTTTGGTAAACGCGTAATCACTGCAACGGAAATGTTAGAATCTATGATTCATAATCCCCGTCCTACGAGAGCGGAGATTTCCGACGTTGCAAACGCTGTTTACGACGGCACGTCCGCCGTTATGTTATCCGGAGAAACCGCCGCGGGTGAATATCCCGTAGAAGCAGTTACCGCAATGTCTAAAATCGTTAAAAAAGCGGAATCAAACACCGAATATATCCATTATATCGATGATTTTAAAATTAACGGCACCGCTGAAGCATTGTCGCACTCGGCAAGTACTTTGGCAAAAGATTTGAATGCAAAAGCAATCGTCGTTTGCACGAGAACAGGCGCAACGGCTCGAAAGGTTTCCCGTTTCCGCGCAAATATCAATATTATCGGTATCACGACGGACGTTCGTGCGTATAGAAAGCTTGCGCTTAGTTGGGGTGTTATGCCGTTTTTAACGGACGAGTACACGTCTTTAGATATATTGTTCTATTTTGCTAAACAAACGGCAATTAAGAGCGGTCTGGTGAAAAAAGGCGACATTATCGTTATTACGGGCGGTACACCTAACGGTAAGAGCGGTAATTCTAACCTTATTAACGTAGAAACTATTTAAAAGTTAAAAAATCATAAAAAAGGCGACGGATTTTCTCCGTCGCCTTTTTATATAAAAAAACCTCGGCTTTTTTTACAAGCCGAGGTTTCTAATTAATTGTTCTTATTTAATAAATGCGCAGAATGCAAGGTAACATTCGTAAACGTCCGCTTTAGAAACAACTTCGTAAGGAGCGTGCATGGAGATTACGGGAACACCGATATCTACCGTGTCGATATTCATGTTTGCGATATATTTTGCAACCGTACCGCCGCCACCTTGGTCAACCTTGCCAAGTTCGCCCGTTTGCCAGATTACGCCGTTTTCATTGAAAAGCTTTCTAATTTCGCCCACAAACTCAGCCGAAGCGTCGTTCGAACCGCCTTTACCTCTTGCACCCGTGAACTTTGTCAAGCCTGCGCCACAGGAAAGATAGGTGCTATTCAAAGGCTCGCAAACGTCGCGGAAGTTGGGATCATAGCCTGCGTTTACGTCTGCCGATAAACACTTGGAGTTTGCTCTTACTTGCGCGGAGCTTGCGCCGAAAGAACGAGCGATCTCGTCGATTAAGTCAACAAAGATTGCGCATTGCATACCCGTATTGCCTTCACTACCGATTTCTTCCTTGTCCGCAAGCACAACCATTGTCGTGTGCTTATCCGATTTTTCATTGAAAAGCGCGGTATAAGCGGGATAGGAACATACTCTATCGTCGTGGCCGTACGCCGCGATAAGCGCGCCGTCAAAACCAAGGTCACGAGCTTTGAATGCAGGAACGAGAGAAAGCTCCGCGCTTAAGAAATCTTCTTCTTTTAAGCCGTATTTCTCGTTTAAAATGCGAAGTACGTTTTCCTTTACCGTTTTGTCTTTGTCTTCTTTTGCTGCGGTATAAGGGATATTACCAAACCAAATATTGAGTTCTTCGCCCGCTAAGCCTTCCGCAAGAGGTCTTGCGTTTTGCTTTGCGGATAAGTGAGGCAACAAATCGCTGATATAGAAAATGGGATCGCTATCGTTTTCACCGATATTAACCTCTAAAACGCTGCCGTCAGCGCGTACGACTGCGCCGTGAAGAGCAAGAGGGATTGCTGCCCATTGATATTTCTTGATACCGCCGTAGTAATGCGTTTTTGCAAGCGCGATACCGTCTGTTTCGTACAAAGGTACTTGCTTTAAATCCACGCGGGGACTGTCGATATGCGATGCGATGATACGAATACCGTTTTCCGCAACATCTTCCGTTCCCACTTTGATTAAATAGATATTCTTATTGCGGTTGTTGTAATATACTTTATCGCCTGCTTTGAGTTTTTGACCAAACTTAAAGGGCTTATAGCCTTGCTCAATCGCTGCCTTTTCCACATACGAGCAAGCTTCACGTTCCGTTTTGCCTGCGTCAAGGAATGCTTTGTAGCCTTCTGCGTAGTCAAAAATTTCTTTCATTAATTTTTCGTCCGCTTTTTCATAGACGTTCGTTCTTTTGTATGCAAGTTCACTCATTGTTATTTCTCCTTTTAATTAATGTAAAAATCCTTTTATAATCTGCTCTTCCGCTTCCTTTTCGGTAAGCCCGAGCGTCATGAGTTTTATAAGCTGTTCACCTGCAATCTTACCGATTGCGGCTTCATGGATAAGTTCCGCATCTACGTTGTTCGCGGAAAGGCAGGGCGCGGCTTTTACCGACGCGTCGTGCATGATGATTGCGTCGCATTCGGTATGGCCTTTGCATGGCGCGTTGCCGTTCATGGTAGAAACAAAATTTTGCTTGGATTTGTTTGCAGCAACGGACCTTGACATAATATCCGCCGTGCAGTTTTCGCCGTTCATATCGACGACAAAATCGGTGTCAACTACCTGTTCGCCGTGCGTATAAAGCTTTTCTTTGACGATAAACGTTGCGTTTGCTTTGAGCTCGGCTTTGGTTACGCGATTGCTTGAATCAATGCCTTTAATTTGTGTTGTTTGCATTTCCATATACGCGCCGTCGTCTAAAAATATGACTGTTTCGGGGTTCATAACGTTCTTGCCGTTCCCGTCTCCACTGCCATAATGCTTTTCTACGTACTTCACTTTTGCGTTTTTGCCAACGTGGAAGGTGTGTACGCCATCGTGACGAGAAGTCATCTCCACTCCGCCGCAGTTATGGATTCCGCAGCCGGCTACAATCACAACGTCGCTATCCGCTCCGATATAAAAATCGTTATATACTACTTCTTGCAGACCAGCTTTGCTGATAATCACGGGAATGTGCATACTCTCGTTTTTCGTGCCCGGTTTAATGAAGACGTCTATTCCGTTTTTACCTTCCGTTTTTGTTAAAATGTCAATATTTGCCGTACTGTTTCGAGAAAGCGATTCGCCGTTTGCGCGGATATTATACGCGCCTTCGGGAATACCGTGAAGGTCGGCTATTTGTAAAAGTAAATCTTTTTCAATCGTGTCCATTTCGCCCTCCCTTACAGCTTGTCCGTGAGCACGCGGCAAGTGTCTTGCGCGCCTAAAAGCTCGGGTAATACTTCTTCTTTTGTGCCCACCTTTCTAATTCCACCGTTTGCGATAAGCACGATTTTATCCGCTATTTTTAAAATGCGTTCTTGGTGGGAAATGATTAAAATATTGCCTTGTATTTTTTCGCGCATTTTTTCGAATACGTTGATTAAATTGCCAAAACTCCAAAGGTCGATTCCCGCCTCCGGCTCGTCAAAAATAGAAAGCTTTGTGCCGCGAGCCAAAATTGTGGCGATTTCGATACGTTTCAACTCCCCGCCCGAAAGCGAAGCGTTGATTTCTCTGTCAATATAATCGCGCGCGCAAAGACCGACTTCCGAAAGATACGCGCACGCGTCGGAGACCTTTGTCTTTTTTCCTGCCGCGATAGATATTAAATCCAGCACAGTCAAGCCTTTAAATCGGACCGGTTGTTGGAATGCGTAAGATACACCCAGTTTTGCGCGTTCGGTTACCGACAGATCGGTAATGTCCGTACCGTCAAAAAAGATCCTGCCTTCCGTAGGTTTTACTATACCTGCAATTACCTTTGCAAGCGTGGATTTTCCCCCGCCGTTCGGGCCGGTGAACGCTACGAAATGATCGTCTAACTTTAAATTGACGTTATTTAAAATTGTCTTTTCCCCTATCTCATCCTTTACGCGATAGGTAACGTTTTGTAATTCTAACATATTTCTCTTTTTCGTTTTCTTAGACGAAACTCCGCCTGATTATTTATACCGCATTTTTTAGGGTTTTAACCCGATTTCAAACATTTTAAAAAATTTGCATGAAATATCCGTGGTCTTTAAGCCATTTTCGCTTCGTTTTCCAGTCCGGACAATAGCTTTCCACCTTCGACCAAAAGGCTTTGCTGTAATTTTTATGGAAAGTATGCGCAAGCTCGTGAATTATCACGTACTCTATAACCACATACGGCGCGTATAACAGCCGAAAGGTAAACCGAAGGGTATTATCCGCCGAACACGATCCCCAACGACCTTTTGCCGATGATATTCTAACCGATTTAAACCGCGCGCCCATCTGTTTTGCGCGGTTTTGCGCAAGCTCTGTAAATATAGCTTTCGCGCGGGCTTTTAACCATTTTTGTACGCTCTCTGCTCCTTTTTCTTTGGGCAGGTATAAGACTGCTTTTGATTCGTCAAAAACAAGCCTTTTTCCGTCATAATAACGGATTTCGCAGGGGGTTCCTTGTAATAAAAACTTAAATTCGTTTAAATTTTCGCCCGGAAAAAGTTCTTTTGATACGCTGCGATTGGCTTGGTGTTTTAAAATCCAGTCTGATTTTTTTTCGATAAACGCAAGAATCCGCGCCTCACTACAACGTAATGGAGCGCGAACGATCAGCTTGCCCGAAGTATCCACCGTAATGGATAGCGTCTTTCGCTTTGAACGAATAATTTTGTCGGGTATAATTTTCATTTTTTAATTCTCGTAGCCCATCGGGTTACGGCTTTGCCATTTCCATTGCGAATCGCACATCTCTTCGATACCGAATTTCGCCGTCCACTTAAGCTCTTCTTTCGCTTTGTCAGGGCAAGCGTAACAAGCCGCGACGTCTCCTGCTCTGCGTTCGCAAATTCTATACGGTAATTTCTTTCCGCACGCTTTTTCAAAGGCGTGGATCATATCCAAAACGCTATAACCGCGACCTGTGCCTAAGTTGTAAATATGCACGCCACTTGTTCTACATTGCTCGATTGCAGCAATATGACCAAGCGCAAGATCTACTACGTGGATATAGTCGCGAACGCCCGTTCCGTCGGGAGTGTCGTAATCGTTACCAAAGACGTTGATGCAAGCAAGTTTTCCGCTTGCTACTTGCGCAACGTAAGGCATTAAATTGTTTGGAATACCCTTGGGATCCTCGCCGATAAGCCCGCTTTCGTGCGCGCCAACAGGATTGAAATAACGAAGAAGAATAACGTTCCATTCGTTATCCGCTTTGTAAAGGTCTTGCATGATGTTTTCCATCATAAGCTTTGTCGTACCATAGGGGTTGGTCGTCGAAAGACTGCATTTCTCGTCCAAAGGCAAGCGTTCGGGCGTGCCGTAAACGGTTGCTGAGGAAGAAAAAATCATTTTCTTTACACCAAACTTATCCATAACCTGCAAGAGCGTAACCGTTCCCGCGATATTGTTATCGTAATACATCAAAGGCATTTTGCAGCTTTCGCCAACCGCTTTAAATGCAGCGAAATGGATGACTGCATCCACTTTATTTTCATCAAAGATCTTTTCAAGCATTGCCCTGTCTCGAACGTCACCTTCGTAGAACTTCACAGTCTTGCCCGTGATTTTCTGAACACGGCGCAAACTTTCAAAGCTTGAATTGCTGAAATTATCAATACCTACTACGTTATATCCTTTGTTTAAAAGCTCTAATACCGTATGCGAACCGATATAACCGCTCGCACCCGTAACCAATATCGTTTCCATGATGTGCCTCGTTTATTATATTAATCGTCGTCCTCTTCTTCTACAGACGTTTCCTTCCAAGAGGAAAGGATTTTTAATACTTTTTGTTGCGTTACTTTTACGACTTTGATTTCAAGATGCTTATAACGGAAAATTTCCCCAACGGGCGGAATGACGCCGAAATGTTCGGTTACCCAACCGCCAACGGTGTTGGACTCGATATCCTCTTCCACTTCCATTTCATAGATATCGAAGAAGGTTTCCAGCTCGCATTTGCCGTCCACCCAGTACTCGCCGTCAGAAGCTTTACCGTACAATACTTCTTCTTCGTCGTGTTCGTCCCAAATGTCGCCAACGAGTTCCTCCAAGATGTCTTCAAGCGTAACGATACCAACCAAGCCGCCGTATTCGTCGGAAACGGCCGCCATGTGGATTTTTTGTTTTTGAAGTTGTTTTAAAAGCGTGGAAATACGTGTATATTCCGACGTGAAAACCACCTTTTGAATAAGGTGATTTACGTCCTTTTCACCGTTTAAGTAGGCAGTGAAAAAGTCGCGCTGATGGATAAGACCGATTACGTTATCAATCGTATCTTTATACACGGGCAAACGCGAGAAACCGTTGTTCGAGAAAATTTCTTTAATCTCGTCCATAGTGCTTTCGCAATCGATTGCGATTACGTCAACTCTGGGTACGAGAATGTCCTCTACCTTCAAATCGTCAAAACCAAGCGCGCTACGAACAAGCTCTGATTCGTCTTCTTTGAGCGTACCGTCTTCTTCCGCTTCGTCAACCAAGGACATAAGCTCTTCGTCCGTAACCGTCTCGTCTTTTTTAAGTTTAAACACTTTTGCAAGCAGTCTCTTGAACGCGTCAAATATATACCCGATCGGTCTTAAAATCCAATAGCAAACTCGCATAAACGGATAGAAGAAGAAACACATTTTTTCGGGATATACGCTTGCAAAATATTTCGGAGTGATTTCCCCAAATATTAGCACCGCTACCGTTAAAACTGCGGTAGATACGGTTGTTGCGAGAGATGCGTCAGCGATTAGTTTTGAAAATAAAATCGTGCTTAAAGCGGACGCTGTTATGTTTACAATATTGTTGCCTACGAGAATTGCTGTAATCAACTTATCATATTTTTCATCAGCAAACGAGCAGACTGCTTCTGCATTCTTTTTGCCAAGCGCTGCCATGCTCTTAAGCTTTACTTTATTCGCGCACGAATAAGCTGTTTCCGTTCCTGAAAAGAACGCGGAAATGATGATTAATACGATAATTGTAATAGATAGGGGTAGGGGTTCCATATATCCTCCAAAATGAATTTTTTAGGATTTTTAATCCTTTTATGATATTTTATTATATAACATTTCGCCTATATTTGTCAACGCGCAATAGGGGGTATTCTTATATTTTTTTTTAATATTTACAAAACCTCGCACCGTGACGCAAAATATCCGTAGCGTTTTCTCTTGAAATATAGACACCAAACTGCAAATAGCGCGCTTAATACTTCCGCAACAACAATCGAGTACCAAATCCCCTCTACTTGCCAAAAAATAGGTAAAAGGAGCACCATTATTACCTGAACGAAAATTCTAAACGCTGAAATTAACGCTGAAATGAATCCGTTGCTCAATGCGGTAAAGAAGGACGATGCAAAAATGTTCATTCCGCAGACCAAGAAGGAATAAGCATACACGTTAAAGCCGTGGACAGTGAGCTCGTATAAACTCTCGTCGTTAGGCACGAATATTAACGCCAAAACGTCTGATAACAGCCATGCCGTCGCCGCCATCAATATACCGAACCCCGCAACTGTAACAAGGCTCTTTTTTAAGACGTTTTTCATCTCTTTCTTATTGCCCGCGCCGTAATTGTAACCGACAATGGGCGCTGAACCTATCGAATAACCGATAAAAATAGCGACAAAAACGAAATTTGCGTACATGATTATGCCGTATGCTGAGAC
>JAFVRE010000007.1 GCA_017504465.1 Clostridia bacterium
ATAAGCAACGGAACTATTTTTTCAATATCGCCCGGTTGCACCTGCTCGATAAACGAGAGTAAAAAATCTTCAAAATCCATTATTATACCTGCCTTTCAATCTTTGCGCCACAAAGGGCGCAGAGATTATGATTTGGGATTAAAGACAAAAGCCGAAGAGCACGCCACAGAAGCTATCCGCGCAGTGATAGGAGCTATCATCGCCGTAGACGATGCAGAAGTAGCGACTTCTGTAAGGGGAACGTGTCCATACATAGCGTTTGATTAGACTTTTACGGTTTTCATCGTCTTTGAAAAACTCGTATTGCTCGCCTTCACCTGCTTTTGAGTAAGTGGTTTTGCCTTCGATTTCAATTTGAGAGAACAAGAAAACGGTTTCTTTCGTTTCCAAAATCTTGCTACTGTCGTGCCCAGCGGAAGTTTTTTTATTTACCGTAGAAAGACGCATAGCAAGCTGAGAGGGTAAGAGATTGTAAAAACTCTTCATATAAGAGTTGCACATTTTACTATCTTTCCAACTCGTGCCATTGTCGCTCGTTTCGTTCATTCTAAAAAGAATGTCGGGGATATAACAAGCGAAAGTATATTCGGCTTTTCCGCCGCTTGTCTTGTTGTCGTGATTTTTGCCAACCACATAAGCACGAATTACATCGCCAGACGCAATCGCAAAGTCGATATAATCGCCGACCACAAGTTCCTCTTCGAGTGTCCCGTTTTTGATTTGCGCAGCGAGTTCGCCAATATCGCAGGTAAGTTGCTTTGGGGAACGAGCACTTGCGGTTTCTATAATTTGCCTTAAGTAAGCAACTCGCGTTTCAATTTCCGCAAGCTCTTTTCTCGCGGCTTTTACATCAACATTCGCCATTTTGTTTCTCCTTTTTCTCTTCAAAAATTTCATTGGATTATAGGTAACTCCATCTTGATATCGGACGGCACATTGTCTGCCCATACATAGCTGTTTTTCAAGATGTAAGCGTTATAAGTAGACGCCGTATTGTTGGCACGGATTTTTGCATTGTTCGCCCAACTTCGTTCTTCTTGGACTGTGCTATCTTTGTACTGCTCATAAACAAGCTTGTCTTGATTGTAGCTTGCAATCATAGCGCGGCAAGTATCTTCAACTTGCTTTCGGTTTTCGTAGGTTTTTTCGTCAACTTTCTCAAGCCCATACATCCAGTTATTCCAGATAGTTTTACCTGCTGGTGTAAGCCCAAAGAAGATGGGTAGACCTACGAAAAGGAAGATGAGAAATACGATACCAACGGTTGCGAAAAATTTCTTCATAATTGCTCCTTATTCCGTTTTCAAAACGGGGTCGTCAACGGTAAATGGAATGTCGCTGTAAAGATAAATGCCCGTCCATTCGATGTATTTGCCGTCGGGAGTGAAGAAAAAAATGCCGTTATCGTTTGAACCGTAAGAGCCGTCTACATCTGGAAGCCAGTTATTTCCGTCGCCGATAGACACACCATTAGAACCATAGTCTTGTTCGTAATACTCGCTATCGGGCGTTAAAAAGCTATTAAGACTTGAAACCTTGCCGTCAACTACAAAATTGCCAAACACAGCACCACTTTCAGTAAGCAATATTACATAACCGAGTGGCTTCGTTACCTCGCAAGGGAGAGCGATTGCTTTTTCGCGTTGACCATTTACCCAATAAGCACGACGAATGAGATTATAGCGTTCCAGCGAATAATTGATATCCGTAGGAGTAGGCTGATTTTTAGCCAACTCGTTACCGACGTTAATCGTTTGTTGAACGTCATTTGTTGTTCCGCCGTCAGATTCCATATCGCAACCCGTCAAACAAAACAAAGCGCAGATTGTAGCCAAAATGATACAAAGAAACTTCTTTTTCATAAATTTACTCCTTTTTGTGTCTAAAAATGTTATAAATAAATGGTGGAGCGGGTGGGACTTGAACCCACGTCTTACAAAATATTTCAATACTACTTTAATACAACCATAAAGGGGATGCACGGAGTGCAAACCTACCACCACTGACCTATACTTTTTCAAGCTCGGATGTCAGCTCCTATTCTCGTAATGTTTATTGAGCAACGAAAAAAATACTCTATCCGATTTTTTGAACCGCAGAAGTCGCTACGGCGCTCTTCATTTTGGTGCTTAAAAGATTAAGCTACTGCTCTTTGATTAGCGTTTATTTTAATGCCTCGTATGTGATTGCCGACAGGTTGATAGTATTGCAGTCTTATGCAATCGAATCCAAAAGCCGCCCCATAAGGGTGCGCCAGCCAAAGCGAGGAGAAAGATATAGGGGCTGGCGCATAAGTGTCTAAAACTGTTGTAATGAATTGATAAACAACAACGCTCGGGAAGGGCGCTTCAAGTTTCGACAAGTGTATTATACGACATTTTTGGACACAAGTCAAGCGTTTTTTCGTACTTTTTTCAAAAAAATTAAAAAAAATTTTTATTTTATTTTTGAGCCTTGTGCTTTTGATAATAACGGCGATTATATTCGCGTCTTTTTTCTTTGCGCCTTTCGATTTCTTCAATGGAAAGCTGCTGAGGCGCTGCGCCGACGGGAGCAGGAACTACTCTACGCCTCGTGGGTTGCGTTTGCACCTGCATAACGGATGCCTTTTGGACGATTTCCAACGACGCG
>JAFVRE010000034.1 GCA_017504465.1 Clostridia bacterium
GCGCTCATAGGTTTTTCGGATACGGAAATAGTTTTACTTATGAAAAAATCCCGCATAGTCGTGCGTGGGGAAGGGCTTGAAATTAGGAAATATTACGACGGGGATTTACAGCTTTCAGGGCGGATTTATTCCGTCGGGCTACAAGACAAGGAGGAAACTTGAAGGACGTAAAAGAGGCTTGGATTGTGGAAGGGATAATGCCTGAACGGGCGCTGGATAAGCTGCAGCGCGCGAAAATTAGAGTGTTTCAGGCAAAAAAAATCAAAAAAACGCAAATACTTTTCCATATAAGCAAAAAAGATATAGAAAAAGCTTTTGCAATTTATCCAAATATGTGTTATAATAATATTCGTGGGAGTGTATATACATTCACGCGCGTGGGCGCGATAACTGCGCGCGAGCGTAAGATACGCGGATATAGACTGCTTGGAATTTTACTCGGCGTTTGCTGTTGGTTTATGGCGGTGCTCGGCTCAACCGACTTGGTATTTAAAGTGGACGTGGTTGGGACAACCGTGTATGAACGTGAAGCCGTTGAGATTTTAAGAGAAAGCGGTGTGAGCGTATTTAAAGCCTATCCAAAAAATAAGGAAGGGGAAATGACCGCTCGCATACTCGATCTTGAAGGCGTTGAATTTTGCTCGGTACAAAAATACGGTAATACCGTGCGGGTGGAAATACGTCAAAGCCCGCTTCCGCAAGCAAAACGCGAAGAGGGAGATCTTATTTGTCCGCGCACCTGTATCCTTGAAAACGTCGTTTCGCTCAGCGGAACTCTGCTGAAAAAAGCAGGGGAAGAGGTGTTGGCAGGCGAGAGTATCGTAGGCGGATATTTCATACACGCAGACGGAGTAAATAAAAGTGAGACAAGCGTAGTCGCGAAAGCAAAGCTTTTATGCGTTGAAGAATTTATAGAAAAAAAGCAAGAGGACGCGGTTTTTGAAGCTGTATTGTTTGTCGAAAGCTTAGGCGGAGAAATACGCTCGATCACGATTGAAGAAACTGAAGACGGCGTAAAGGCAAAGGCAGAGTTTACGCTCGTTATTAAGAAAAATATGTAGCCCGACAAAAAGTCCTTTTTTGAAGGATAAAAGGTCGGCGGAGGGAAATTTGGCTCAAATAAGACAAAAAATAGACGTAAAATCCGTGGATAAGCTGGCGAGAATTTTAGGCGCGTTTGACGAGAATTTAAATTTTTTATCAGCGCAGCTCTCGCTTGTGGCTTACGTGGAAGGGGTAAAAATTATTTTAGAAGGCGAAGAAAAGAACGTGGAGCTTGGCTTGGACGTTCTCAGCGCGCTTTTAAAACTCGAGCCTGACGTCGTTATCGACGAGAGTAAAATTACCTATTGCATCGAACTTGCAAAAGAGGGCAGAATCGGAGAAATAGCCCTGCTTAGCGGGGGCGTGGTCGCGATTACGGCTAAAGGCAAACAAATCAAATGCAAAACGATCGGGCAAAAGCAATACGTTGAAGCGATAAAAAAAGACACGGTGGTATTCGGAGTCGGGCCGGCAGGTACGGGAAAAACCTATCTTGCGGTATGTATGGCAGTATCGGCTTTCAAAGCGAAACAGGCTGAAAAAATAATTCTCACACGTCCTGCGGTGGAAGCAGGTGAAAAGCTTGGGTTCTTGCCCGGGGATTTGCAGGAAAAGGTAGATCCTTATCTCAGACCGTTATACGACGCTTTGCAAGAACTTTTAGGGATTGAAACGTACGTGAAACTTATGGAAAGGGGAAGTATAGAAGTCGCTCCGCTCGCTTATATGCGAGGCAGAACGCTGTCTAACGCCTTTATCATTCTCGACGAAGCGCAAAACACCACCAAAGAACAAATGAAAATGTTTTTAACGCGTATGGGCGAGGGCAGTAAAATGGTAGTAACGGGCGACGTTACGCAAATGGACTTACCCGAGGGTAAGGAAAGCGGACTTATCCACGCCACGAAAATTTTAGATGGCGTAGAGGGCGTGTCCGTATGCAAGTTGACCGCAAAAGACGTCGTAAGACATCCGCTCGTAATGCGCATTATCCGCGCCTATGAAAAAGACGAGGAAGGCAAACAAGTAAAAAAACAATCTCAAAGCCAAAATAAAAGCAAGGAAAAACCTCGCCAAAAACGGCAAATAGAGAAATAATTTAGAGAATAAAAAGGGAAAGAACTGAAGAAACCGCTATAAATAGCGGAAGGAGAACGAACTATGAAAAGGGAAAGAGAGGCAATTCGCTTATCTCAAAACGAAATAGTAAAAAGCTCTATGCTGTTTGTATTACATTTCGTAATACTCTTAATCCTTGTGGCGTGCGTGCTGTTCGGGGATAAGCTTGGCAGTATAGGGGAAATGCTGAAAGTAAACGGAGCAAATTACTTATACATGGTATTTTGCTTAATTTTGTTGTTTGTCATCAGCTATTTTTATTTCCTGACCGAAAACGCGAAAGTATTAAAGTCGGGAAAAACGATAACGTTGATTTTCTGCGCGCTGTATATCTATATCGTAATTGCAATGGTAATAGGTACGAAAATACACGTTTACGCAAGACCTGTTGCTATGGTAGCCTTACTTATCTATGCGCTCGTAGGCAGAAGAGACGCGATTTTCGTGAATATTTTGTGCGCGCTCATCATGTTCGTCGTGGACAACTTCTCGACGGCGGAACACGTTGCAAATAACATTTATTCATCGCTGTTCATCTCATTCTCGGCAGGCATGGTCGCGATCTTCTATTTTGATAACGCGAAGACGCGTTTCCAAGTCATCAAGATAGGCTTGGTTACGGTATTGCCCATTGACGCGATAATTTTCCTGTTAGAATTTTCTTCCATCTTCAACGGCGCAACGACCTCGTTGCTTGAATTTTCCGAATGGTCGGTAATCTTTGATTCCATGGGTTACGGCGTATTCGGCGGCGTCGGTTCGGTCGTACTCTATCTTGCCGTGTTGCCTGTATTCGAAGCGATTTTTAACTGCCTGACGGCATTCCGTATCCGTGAATTGACGGCAAACGACGCGAAACTTTTAAAGAAACTCCAAGAAGAAGCAAACGGTACGTATAACCATTCCCATTCGGTAGCGCAGCTTGCGGAAGCTTGCGCGGCGGCGCTTGGAGAAGACGTTGATTACGCGCGCGCGGCGGCGCTCTATCACGACGTTGGTAAACTGCATCAGCCCGAATATTTCACGGAAAATCAATGGGGATATAACGTACACGACGAGCTCACGCCCGAGCTTTCCGCGGACATCGTGCGTTCGCACGCGCAGGACGGGTATGATTTAATTTTATCGCATAGACTTCCGCAATTCCTTGCGGACGTAGCGGTACAACACCACGGCACGTTGCCTATCCGTTATTTCTATGCAAAGGCAATGAAACTGACGGACGGCGAATTGAATATAGAAGAGTTTTCCTATTTAGGTCCTAAACCTCAAACGAAAATAGCCGCGATCATTATGATAGCGGACGCGGCGGAAGCGTCGGTACGCGCGCTTAAAGACCGCACGCCCGAGGCAGTAGAACGCACGGTACGCGAGATTATCGAAGAGCGTATGGACCTTGAACAATTCTCCGAATGTGATATCACTATGGCAGACTTAACCAAAATCCGTATGACGATCGTGAACGTCTTAACGGGCGTTTATCACCACCGCGTTAAATACCCGAAAATTAAATATAAGAATATGGACGGGAAAACGGTAGGTGAACAGGAATGAGAAAATTTAGAAATTTCGTCCTTTATTATGAGGAATACCAGGCCGAAGAGCAGGGCTTAAAGAACGCTGAAATCGCGGACGGGTTCACGGCAAAAACTGCAAAAGCGATTGAAAAGGCAATGTACGGGTTCGTGAAATCGGACGTCAAACTCGCCGTGGAACTTATTTTCGTGGACGAAGAAGAGATCAGGCGGTTAAACCGCGAGCTTCGTCAAACGGACAAGGTAACGGACGTGTTAAGTTTCCCTGCCCTTGACGGAATAAAGGGGTTTCCCATTAAGAAAAAAGAGTACGCAAACGAGATAGACGAAGAGGGAAATCTTTGTATCGGTTCGATAGCAATTTGCTGTGAGCGGGCAAGAGAGCAAGCGGAAGAGTATAACCATTCTTATAATCGCGAACTGCACTATTTGATCGTACACGGCATTATGCATTGTCTTGGTTACGACCACGAAATAGATGAAGACAAGGCGGAAATGAGGGAAAAGGAAGAATATATTCTTAAAAAACTCGGCGTAGTACGCGAAAACAGTTAAAATCTGAGAATTTTTGGAATAAAAAGGCTTAGCGAGAAGAAAAACAATCAAGAAAAGGAAAAAAGGAAAAAAGAAAAGAGAAATGAGAAGTGGATATATAGCAGTAATCGGCAGAGCAAACGCAGGTAAGAGTACGCTCATTAACGTACTCGTAGGGGAAAAGGTTTCCATCGTTTCCCCCAAGCCCCAAACGACGCGGGATCGCATTTTGGGCGTACTTACGGAAGAGGACTATCAACTCGTATTCGTGGACACGCCCGGCATCTACAAGGCGCGTAACGCGCTCACCGATATGATGATGAAAACGACGGAACAAAGCGCGAAAGAAGTCGATTTCATCTTATACGTACTCGACGGACACGAGGGAGTAAAGGACGAAGAATTTGAGATTATCGAGAAATATAAGTCGCTTGGAATCCCCATGGCAGTGGCTTATACGAAAATCGACATTATGCCCAAAGAGAATATACCCCTCGATATGGCAAAATTCTCCGACGCGGGCGTAGATCTCGACGTATTCCCCGTATCCGCAAGAAAGGGTAAAAATATCCGCGCTTTAAAAGAATTTCTCATTTCTAAAATGCCCGAGGGCGAAAAGGTATTCGAAGAGGAAATCGTTTCGGATAAGAGCGAACGGTTTATGATCTCGGAAATTATGCGAGAAAAAATTCTGCTCAAATTCGATAAGGAAATCCCCCACGGAATCGCCATCGTCATCAATAATTTTTCCCTTCAAGACAACGGCGTTTACGACGTCAACCTTGACATCGTATGCGAGCGCGCAAACCACAAGGCAATCCTGATCGGCAAGCAAGGCAAAGCGATCAAGGAAGTATCGTCGTTTGCCCGTCAAGATATGGAAAAATTTCTCGGCGCAAAAGTGTTCTTGACTACTTACGTCAAAGTAAAGGAAGACTGGCGAGACCGTCCCGGTCTTCTCCGTGAATTCGGTTACGAAGAACCTAAAGAATTTTAAATCGTACCCGAAAAACGTTTTTACGAACCAGCCTGTTTATCTGCATAAAAAGGCACAAAAATCCCCACGCTAAGCGTAAACGAGGGGGTAGGTATGCGAGATAGAAATATGACGGAGCCTGCAAAGCTGGCTTGGGATCTCTTTCAAAAAACGGGCGACATAGGATATTACATGCTCTACTGCGAGCTTTCGCGCGGTAAACGCAGGGAGTAAAATCTTTCATTTCAACGCAAAAAAACACAAAAGATAGGGGGCAGGTATGGAGTTTAAGACCAACGCGATTATGCTTCGCGCGATCGACTACAAAGAAAACGACAAGATCTTAACACTCTTCACACCTACGCGAGGCAAGGTCGTCACAGGGATTCGCGGCGTTAAAAAACCAAAAGCCAAGCTCGCGTTTTGCGCCCAACCGTTTGCTTTTTGCGAGTACGTGCTCGCGGAAAAGAACGGTAGATACACGGTAACTTCCGCGTATCTACACGACGGATTTTACGGGCTTCGTACGGACATTACGCGCTACTATGCCGCCTGCGCCGCCCTTGAAATTTGCAATGCGTTACTGATGGAAGAAGAATCGGCGGAAGGCACGTTTATTTCGTGCGTGGAAACGCTTAAAGCGCTTTCCATGACGGACGACGATTGCGCGGAAATTCTATTGACGTTTTCGCTCCGCGCGCTTTTTGAAGCTGGTTATCCCGTAAATTTGGACGGTTGCGGGATTTGCGGCTCAGGCGTTAGCGAAACACCTTATTTTGATTTCGAGCTCGGCACGTTTACCTGCTCGAACTGTATGCAAGGCGAACGCGCAAGCCGTTCCACTTATGAACTACTCCGAAAATGCGAGGGGTTGGAGTATGACGAGAATAAGTGTTTAGACGGAACAAAGCGCGCGCTTAGGCTCATTAAAGTCTATCTTTCAGAGAAGACTGAAGAAGACTATCCATGCTTTGGGGAATTTTTAAGGCTTTACGAGTAATTAATATTAGTATATACTCATTAAAAATCCGCTAAAATTAGCGAAAAAACTGTCTTATATGGCCTTATAAAGAAGCGGCAAGCCCAACGGCTTAATAAGAAAAAGGAACAAAAAACGGCGTTCCCCACCGAAAAAATACTTATATGGCAAGAAAGAAAAAAGAAGAAATCAATCAAGAACTTACCGCGGAAACTGCGGCGCAAACGGTCGCCGAACCCGCGCCTGTAAAAAAGCTTAACTCAACAAAAAAGAAAACTTCAGAAAAAGAAAACGCTGTTGAAAGCAAGACTGTAAAACGCGCGAAAACGGTTAAGAAAACCGCTCTTAAAGGCAAGACGGATAAGCAATTGGAAGAAGGTAAAAACCAAGAAAATCCCGTTTTAAACGCTGAAGAAAAGCAATCTGAAAAAGAGCAAGACAATCAAGAAAAACAAACTAAAAAGCAAGAAAATTCTGAATCCAAAACGGTAAAAGAAAAGCGCGGAAGAAAACCCGTCGCAAAGAAAACGGAAGAAAAATCGACAGAAAAAACAGGCGCGGAAACGCTCGTTTTAGAAGAAAAGAAAAAGACTCAAGAAACCGCCGTTCAACCAAAAAAATCGGAAAAGAAAACGGTTACGAGAGCGGAAAAAAACGAAACGATAAAATCGCTTATAAAAGAACTTTTGTTAAAGCGTCCTTATAAATGGAACGAGCTTTTAGACGAGAGCGCAAAGTTATACGAAGAGAAAATCGAAGAAAAAGACGGTCACGTCGCGAACGACGTGCGCGGCCGCGTCGGATCGGTGGTTGACGTTATGAAAAAGGACGGAGAAATTGTATTCGACGGGGGCATGTACGCGTTGAAACAACCTTTAGAAAAGAAAGCGGACGAAAAACCCGTCGAAATAAGCGAAAAAACGCAGACGGAGCAAGAAGAAAAGAGAGAAAAACAGCTTCCCGCTATCAAAGAAAAAGCGGAGATAGCACCCGTGTTCGACATGAGTTTACTCTTAGGACAAAAAACGAAGAGCTTAACCCAAGAGAAAAAAGAGAAAACGGAAGAGCTGACGAAGGCGGAAGTTGCGCAAACGCAAAGAGAAAGGGAAGAAAAATCGGAGAATAAAACTCAAAAGAAGCCTGCGCAAAAATCGGCTGTAAAAACGCAAGCGAAAACCCAAGAAAAGAGTGTCAACAAAAAGGAAACGGCAGAGAAAAAGCAAGAAAAGCGCGTAGCGGAAAAGCGTACGGCGCGCGTTCAAGGCAATAAATTAAAGGAAGAGTTCCTGAAAAAAATCCGCTCGCTTAGCGGAAGATATTTTGAATATTATTCGATTTATCTTTTAGAGCGGTATTCCTTGAAAAACGGAAGAAGGGTAGATGGCTTTAAAGTATCGGGCGGTGAAAACGACGGCGGTATCGACGGCGAAATAGAAGTGACCGACCGTATCGGTTTTAAAGAAACCATCTACATACAAGCGAAGAACTGGAATCCCGTTTACGGAAAGGAAGATAGCTGGATAATCGGCGAAACCGCGCTTAGAGAATTTATAGGTGCAGTTGCCTATCGGCAAGCCAAAGAAGGAAAACAGCATTGCCGCGGAATTTTCATTACGACGTCCTATTTCACTGCGGGCTCGAAAGAGATTTTAGAAAAAATGAGCGATAGATTTGTGGGCTACGACGGAGACGATTTATTCGAAGCGGCAAAGGAATGTTCTTTCGGACTTATCGAAAAGAACGGCGTTTGGGAATTAGACGAAAAACTCTTCGCAGGCGAAAAAGCTTTCTTTAATTTGTAAAAACTCCATTAAAATAGTTATAATTAAGAAAAAACCACGTTAAAGCTTACGGACAAGAAGTAAGAGATAACGTGGTTTTTTTATTAGGAAAGTTCTTCCAAAGCGAAAATAAGCTCGTCAATTTCCGCTTTGGAATTTTCCGCTGAGAGAGAAACGCGGACGAGTCCGCTTTCACTGCTCCCCAAAGCTTGATGAATAAGCGGCGCGCAATGCAATCCGCCTCGTACGGCAATATCGTATTCATCGGAAAGTATTTGAGAAAGCGTTTGCGAATCGTATTTTTCGTGGGCAAAGGATAAAATACCGCAAGCGTTCGGCTTAGAGAATAACTTACAACCTTCAAGCCTTTTGAATTCTTGATAAAGATATTTAGTTAAAGAAAAAATTTTATCGGAAATTTTTTGAGCGTTGGCGCGAAGGTGCTGCAAACCTTCGTATAACGAGCAAATAGCGGGATAGTTTAAAGTGCCTGACTCTAACGCGTCAGGATAGAAATCGGGCTGATTTAAAGACACGCTCAAAGACCCCGTTCCGCCGAAAATCAAAGGGGCAGGGTTGAGTCTTTCGGAAAATAACAGCGCGCCAATCCCTTGCAGAGCGAACAATCCTTTATGTCCTGCGAGCGCAAGCGCGTCAATGCCAAGCTTTTGCATGGAAAGGGGGAAATGTCCCCCTGCCTGCGCGCCGTCGCAAACGAGCAGAACATTTTTTGGTAAACGCTCTTTCAACTCGTACATGGGTGGGGTGTAGCCAGTTACGTTAGACGCGAGCGTGATGATTACCATACGCGTATTTTCACGCAGCAGCCCCAAAAGATCATTTGCGCAAATCTCGCCGTTTTTTAAAGGGCAAACGGAGTATTCGATCATCCCTTGTTTTTTAAGATATTCCAAAGGTCGAAGCACGGAATTATGCTCAAGACAAGTGGTAACGACGTGGTCGCCCTTTTTTAAACAGCCGAGCATTGCAATATTCAACGCTTCAGTGCAATTTTTAGTAAAGGCGACGCGGTCAAAGCCATAGCCGTCGAAATAGTCCGACAAAAGATTACGGCAAGCCTGTGTTTTATTCGCGCAAGCAAGCGAGAGTTTATGTCCGCTTCTGCCGGGATTAGCGCAAAGACTCATCGCGCCCTTGACGGCGCAAAGCACTCGATCGGGCTTTCTTCCGCCCGTAGCGGCGTTGTCGAAATAGATCATAAGTCACCTCTTTTTTAAAAAAGTCATAAAATATACTATTCCTGAAAAAGGGTAGGTATGACGAAAATGATGATACTTGCAGTATTCCGTTCGAGATCGGAAAGCCTGGACTTTGCACAGCGCTTAAGAAGTTATGGCGTGACGTCGGAAACGGTGGCTGCGCCCAAGGAAGCAAGAATAGGTTGCGGACTTTGCGTGCGGTTTGAAGAAAAGGTTTTTAACCGAGCCAAAGCCGTACTCATTACCGCAAAATATAAGACCTTTAAAGGTTTTTATAAAACTGAGTTCAGGGCAGGGCGCATGACAGTGTTGCCGTTTGGTAAACGGATATAATCTCTAAGCGGAAATCTTATATAAAAAACAAAGAGACGGGGAGAATTTGTTGCAAAATTCTTCCCGTTATGTTATACTGAAACCATGAAAAAACAGGACAAAACAGCAGCGATTGCTGAGCTTGAAAACTTATATCCCAACGCAAAACCTGCGTTGAACTACTCCACCCCCTACGAATTATTAGTGGCGGTGGTTTTGTCCGCGCAATGCACGGACGAGCGCGTGAATAAGGTCACGGAAGTATTGTTTAAAAAGTATTCCACACCACAAGCCATGCTCACGCTTACGCAAACAGAGCTCGAACGGTATATTTTTTCTTGCGGATTTTACCGCATGAAAGCCGAGCATATTTTATCCGCGTCCAAGGACATCATAGACAAGTTTGGCGGCGAAGTACCGAGCACGATAGAAGAGCTTATGAGTTTGGCGGGCGTTGGTAAAAAGACGGCGAACGTGGTGTATTCCGTGGCGTTCGGCGGTGCGGCGATAGCCGTTGACACGCACGTTTTTCGCGTGAGTAACCGCTTGGGTTTAGCAAAAGGCAAAACGCCTTTGGAAGTTGAAAGCGGACTTCAAAAAACAATTCCAAAAGAGCTTTGGTCGAAAGCGCATCACTGGCTTATCTATCACGGTCGGCAAGTTTGCCATTCTCAGCGCCCTGACTGCGCGCATTGTACAATGAACGGGCTTTGCGATTATTATAAGAAAAAATAACCGCTTCTATTGTGATTAAAAAAGCAGAAAGTTTATTTTTTAAGGTGAACTATGGCTAAAAAAATCAACTCCAAGCCTAACTATAAAAAAACGCTGATCGCGTGTTATCTTGGCTTTATCACGCAGGCAATAACGGCGAATTTCACCCCGCTTTTATTTTTAACGTTCAAAAATTCTTACGGAATTTCTCTCGAACTGATCGCGTTAATACCGCTCGTTTTTTACGTGACGCAACTGCTCGTTGACTTAGTTGCAGTGAAGTTTGCCGACGTTATAGGCTATCGCAACTGCGTGGTCGCTTCGCAGATAATTTCCGCTTTAGGATTAATTCTTATGGCGTTTTTGCCAGAACTTTTTGAAAACGCTTTTATCGGGATTCTTCTTTCCGTGGTTTTGTACGCGATAGGAAGCGGACTTATTGAAGTGTTAATAAGCCCGATCGTCGAAGCTTGCCCGTTTGAGAATAAATCGGGCGTGATGAGTATTTTACATTCCTTTTACTGCTGGGGCGCAGTCGGCGTGATACTCGGTTCAACTCTATTTTTTGCGGGCTTTGGCACAACAAACTGGAAAATACTCGCAGTGATTTGGGCAGTAGTACCCTTTGTAAACACCTTTAATTTTCTATCATGTCCGATCGAAAGGCTGGTTGAGAACGGAGAACAAATGCGCGTTAGTCAGCTTCTAAAACTTCCGTCGTTTTTGCTTATGATTGTGCTTATGATATGCGCGGGTGCCTCGGAAGCAACGATGGCGCAATGGGCGTCGGCATTTACCGAATCAGCGCTGAACGTTTCAAAAACGATAGGTGATTTGGCAGGTCCGTGCCTGTTCGCTGTATTCATGGGCGTGGCGCGTGTATTTTATGCAAAGAAAAGCGAAAAACTCGATTTAACTAAGGTGATGCTGGGTTGCGCGGCGCTGTGTTTAGCGTGTTACCTCTTGGCATCCTTGTCCCCGATTTCTATTCTCAGCCTGATTGGTTGCGCTCTTTGCGGACTGGCAGTCGGACTTATGTGGCCGGGCACGATTAGTATATCCTCTCAACAATGCCCTAAAGGCGGTACGGCAATGTTTGCTTTTTTAGCTTTAGCGGGAGATTTCGGCGCGGCGGTTTGTCCCGCTATAGTCGGCAGAATCGCGGACATGGTAGGGGGTAATTTAAAAATAGGCCTGCTTTTTGCCGCTCTATTCCCGACAATGATGACACTCTCTCTCATCTTACTCATAAAGAAAATTAGAAAACAAAAACAACAATAAGACATAAAAAATAAAAGGCTAACAGTTGAAACCGTTAGCCTTTTAAACTGCCTTTAAAAATTTTCAAAAATCAAAGTTTTTTAAGTAACTCTTAAGTTGTATAGTAATTTTAAAACTCCGCAAACTGTCAAGGAAGGGGGGAGTTTATGGAAGAGATTAAAAACGAAAAGAACATGGAAGAATTTTTCCTTGAAAAAATTATTGAAACGGAATCTTTGCTCGTTGAAAAGACGAAAATTCACGCAAGGCTGCTCACGGAGATAAGGCTTGCAAAGGAAATGGAAGAAATAGCGTCAAGACGTCAAAAAAGTAAAACGGAATGGCTGGAAATTTTTACGGGAAAACCACAAAAAAGCGAAAACGACGAGGACGAACAAGAACAAGGAGAAAGCGAACGATGAAATTAGAAAAACAAAAAATAACGCTCAATGAACGCGACAGTGTTTTAGACGTTTTATACGCTCACGAGCGTTTATTACAGCTCTATTTACAAGCCGCGCGATACGTAAAAACAAAGCAAATGCGAGCGCTTTTAAAGGAACGTGTAAAAGAAGTTTTGGACGAAGTTTATCTTTTGCAGGATTTACTCGAAAGTCTTTGTAAGTGGTAATCAGGTACGAGAATATCAATAAAAATTCACTAAAAAGCAAGCGGAATACAAACGAAATACAGCAAAAACCCGACTAAAAAGTCGGGTTTTTAAATGGTATTAATATATGAGAGTATTGTAATCAGTTTACATAACGACGATATCTTTTTGTTTCAGCTTTTTCTTAAGCGAGGCAGGGAATGCGTCGTCGGTGATAAGGACGCTGACGTCTTCAATTCTTGCGAAAGTGTAGGGCTTAATTTTCCCGATTTTCGAGCTGTCAAGCATCATATACAAGAACTTTGCTTTATTGCGAACAAGCTTTAAAAGATCTGCCTCCGCTTGCGAGCTGCAAGAAAATCCGTTTGCGAGCGTGAATGCTGCGGTAGAGATAATTGCAATTTCAAAATTAGTGTCCATGAAATACAAGGACGAAAGGGAAGACGCAGTCGTCAAATTATCCTTCATGAGCTGACCGCCCAAAAGGTTAATATTCAAATTCTTCTTTTTTGCGAGCTCGGTCGCTACGGCAAGCCCATTCGTGAAGATATTACAAGGCACGTCGGGAAGTTCTTTTGCGAGATAGAGAGCCGTCGTACCGCCGTCGATGAACACGCAAGCGCCTTCGTCCACAAGCGTAGCTGCTTTTTGCGCGATCTCAATCTTTTCGTCGGTGTTCGTGCTTGCTTTCTTCGTGTAAGCCTCGCCGGAAACCTTTTGCAATTCCTTTACGGACATAGCACCGCTGCGAACGCGAATAATTCTCCCTTCTTCTTCCAATTGAAAAAGGTCGCGGCGCAAAGTCATTTGCGACACGTTAGGAAAATACGTTTTGAGCTGTTCTAAACTTAGCTTACCGCGTTTATCAAGAAGTTCAGCGATTTCGTCAATACGATCTCTTTTCATAACTTTTACCTCTTTTCAATATAGTATATTATAAATTTATCACAAAACAAATGAAAAATCAAGCAAATGAAGACAATTTATGTAATTTTTTTTCAAATAAAAGTAAAAGTTTATCAAAAAAGTGTTAAAAACAGGAAAACTGTGTAAAAAATCCTGAAACGAACGCTGAAATGAGGAAAAAAGATTGCTTTTAATAGGGAGGTGTGGTATAATAAAAAAGGTGTGAATCAGCGCGCAGCAAGGCGAAGGAGTAAAAATATGCAAGAAAACGAGAACGTAACGCAAAAATTTGATTTTATTTCCGATTTAGACGAATATTTTTGTGAGAATTACGAAAACTATGACAAGCTTTGCGTAATAAAGGGTTACCGTATGCCGAAAATGCAAGACACGGAACGCCGTGCGGACGGGAGTTTATACTCCTATACCTTACCCGCAAAAACCATGTGTCTTGCAAAGCAGGAAAAGCGCGCGGAAATTTTGAAAATTTTAAAAACGCAAATCACGGACAAGAGTTTTTCCTTTTCCTTCGAGCCGGCCGGTTTTATTGAAAAATTGAAGAAAAATTTTAAATATTCCTTCAAGAGAATATTGAGTGAAACCTTACGCAAATGCGCGGTGAGCGAAGAAGAACTTGGGAAAGAACTTTCAATCGATCAAACGACGTGGAAAAATATATGCGCGGGCAATTATTTGCCCACCAAGAACTTAATTTTTTCTATCGCTTTAACGGCGCGTGTTTCGTATGAAGACGCCTGTATGTTGCTTGCGACGCGTGAAATGGAATTTGATTACACGCTCGAGAGAGAAGTCGTGATAGCCTATCTTTTAAAGCAAAAAGTTTACAATGCGGAGATGATAAAAGCCGCGTTTAACGAGTATAGCGTTTCCAACCTATTCATTACTTGGCTCAACGACTGATAGGTGGCAGGCAGGTACGCGTTGAATGATTTTTTACGTAAGAACGAGCAGGGCAGGTATGCGATTAGTAAAGGCTTGGATTTACGAAAAGAAAAGAAAAAGTAAAGTAATTTATAAAAAAAGTACGCGCGGACGGTTGCAATTTTTGTGCGCGCGTGATATAATGATTATGATTTAGAATATACGAGCGGAAAAAGAGTACCTTTTCTCCAAAACACAGAGAGAACCGTCACGGCTGAAAACGGTTTTGCGGAGGGCTGGGAAAGTGCGTTTTCGCGTTGACGTCGGACTAATTCTCCGCGGTTGCCCCCGTTATCAGGCGCAAGAGGGAAACGGTATTTTCGTTTCTGAAGTAAAGTGGAACAGCGTTGTGAACGCCTTTACGCCTGCGATGATCAGGTGTAAAGGCTTTTGTTTTTAAAGGGCAAAACACGTATATACGGCGCAACAGCTCAATTTATAACGCATCGAAATACTACGTTGAACTGCGTTTTGTTTAGGTCGCGTATGCCTAAGTACGCTCCCGTCAACAAATGCTCGTTTGCCTTGTCTTTCTCAGTCCTAAAATGAGCTTGCCTGCTTTGGTATTATTAGTAAAAACAATTCGAAAAGGAGCAAAAATATGAAAGTTTACAATTCCTTAACCAAGAGAAAGGAAGAATTTATCCCTTTAAACGAGGGGAAAGTTAAGATGTACGCGTGCGGGATTACCGTATCCGGCGAAGCGCATATTGGTCACGGTTATCAAGCGCTTATTTACGATATTATGCGTAAATATCTTCAAAAACTCGGCTATGACGTTACGTACGCGAGAAACTATACGGACGTGGACGATAAAATTATCGCAAAATCCAACGAAACGAGGATTCCCGCGGACGTGTATGCAAAGAATATGATTGAAAACATCAATAAGGTTATGGCGGAGCTGGAAGTGGACGATCCTGACGTTTGGCTGAAAGCGACGGAAAACATAGAAAACATCATTGATTTCGTAGAAACGCTTATCAATAAAGGCCACGCCTACCCGACCAAAAACGGCGACGTGTATTTCGACGTACGTTCTTTCCCTGCCTACGGTCAGCTTTCTAATCGTAACGTGGACGACGCGCTCGACGGCGTGCGCGTGGATAATGACGACGAGAAAAAGAACGCTTACGATTTCGCGCTTTGGAAGAGTGCAAAGGCGGGCGAAATTTCTTGGGAGTCGCCCTGGGGACAGGGCAGACCGGGCTGGCATATCGAATGTTCGGCAATGAACCGCGCTGCGTTCGGAGAACAAATCGACCTGCACGGCGGAGGCAGGGATTTGATTTTCCCTCACCACGAAAACGAAATTGCGCAGACGGAAGCGCTTACCGGTAAACGCTTCGTTAAGTACTGGACGCATAACGGACTTATCAAGGTGAACGGTCAAAAGATGAGCAAATCGCTCGGCAATAGCTTGCTTTTAACCGACCTTTTATCCAAATATTCAAGCGACGCAATCAAGTTCGCGCTTCTTCAAACAAACTATAGAAACGACATCAACGTCACAGACGATCTCTTTCCCGACGCGGAAAAGCATCTGTATAACTTCTACAGCGTCTTAGCGGAAATCGAGGGGGCAGGGTTGCGTGTAACGCCTGAAACCGAAGAAAAGGCAAAGCGTATCGACGACGAGTTCAACGCTTGCATGAACGACGATTTCAACACCGCGCTCGCGCTTGGAAACCTGTTCGGGTATTTCAAGGAAATGAAAAAAGCTTTACAGGAAAAGGACGGACTCGCGCTTGCAATGGCAAACCAAGTAAAGACTACCTATTCGTTGCTTGGCATCTTCAAAAAGGACGCAAAGGACTACGTGAAATGGTACGAATCCATGAACGCCGAGAGTGTTCCAGAAGACGTGAAAGCGGTGGCGGAAGAGCGTTGGCAGGCAAGACTTGACAAAGACTGGGCAAAGAGCGACGAACTCCGCGCAAAGCTTACCGAGCTTGGCTATGCAGTCAAGGACAGCAAGACGGGCTACGAGCTTACGAAGTTGTAATTTTTAATAAAAAAACTATTGACAAAAAGTAGTTTTGCAAGTATAATATTTTAATAAAGAAGAAAAGTAAAACTTCTGCTGAAAGAAGAAAAGAGGAAAGAATCATGAAACAACATACAAGTGAAAGTTTAAGAGAGCTGTATTTAAATTTCTTCAAAGATCGCGGACACAAGGTAATCCCTTCCGCGTCCTTAATTCCTGAAAACGATCCCACCGTATTATTCACGACGGCAGGTATGCACCCGCTCGTGCCCTACCTTTTGGGCGAAAAACACCCCGCAGGAACGCGCTTGACGGACGTTCAAAAATGCGTTAGAACGGGGGATATCGACGACGTAGGCGACGCAGGGCATTGTACCTTCTTTGAAATGCTCGGCAACTGGTCCTTGGGCGATTATTTCAAGGAAGAAATGATCCCTTGGAGCTATGAATTTTTAACGAACGACGCATACCTGGGTATCCCGTCCGACAAAATCGCGGTGACGGTATTTGAAGGCGACGACACGCTCCCTTGCGACAACGAAGCCGCTCAGCTTTGGGAAAAGGCAGGCATAAAGAAAGAGAATATCTATTTCATGTCGAGAGAAAACAACTGGTGGGGCCCCGCCGGCTTGACCGGCCCTTGCGGTACGGACACGGAAATGTTCATTATCCGTAAAGAAAAATGCTCGCCTACTTGTAACCCCGATTGTAAATGCGGCGCGTTCCTTGAAATTTGGAACGACGTATTTATGCGTTTTAATAAGACTGCGGAAGGCACGTTTGAAGAGCTTTCCCAGAAAAACGTGGACACAGGTATGGGCTTAGAGCGTGCGCTTTGCGTTTTGAACGGCAAAGCAAGCGTTTATGAGACCGATCTTTTCGAGAACGCAATTAAGGCGATTTCCGCTCTCACGGGCAAGGCGTACGACGAAAACGAAGAAACTATGCGCGCATTCCGCGTCATTCTCGACCATACCCGTACGGCAACCTTTATGATCGGTGACGAAAAGGGCATTACCCCCTCGAATACCGACCAAGGCTATATTTTAAGACGTATTATCCGCCGCGCAGTCCGTTACGGAAGAAAGATAGATTTGCCCGAAGGCAGCCTTGCGAAGATAGCGGAAACGTACGTGGAAAAATATAAGAACGTATATCCCGAGCTTGAAATCAATAAGAATAAAATCAGCGAAGAGCTTACAAAGGAAGAAGCAAAATTCAACAAGACCTTGCAACAAGGCTTGAAAGAATTTGAAAAGTGCATTAACGGACTTGAAAGAAAGAACGCGTTTATGTCGCAAAAAGATCCCGCTTACGTACCCGAAAAGGTAATCGGCGGTAAGCAAGCCTTCCATTTGTACGACACTTACGGTTTCCCCGTGGAAATCACGGACGAAATGGCAAAAGAACGCGGTTACGGCGTGGATATGGCAGGCTACAAAGCTGCGTTTGAAGAACATCAAAGCAAGTCCAAGGCAGGAAGTGAGCAAAAATTCGCTTGCGGACTTGCCGACAATAAAGAAGCGACGACAAAACTCCACACAGCAACCCACTTGTTGCACGCGGCTCTTAAGAAAGTGCTGTCGCCCGACGTAAACCAAAAAGGCTCGAATATCACCGAAGAAAGATTGCGTTTCGACTTCAATTATCCCCAACCCATGACCGCTGAACAAATCAAAGCGGTGGAAGATATGGTAAACGAAGTTATCAAACAAAACCTTCCCGTCGTAATGAAAGAAGTCAGCTTAGAAGAAGCAAAAGCGGAAGGGTTCACAGGCTTGTTTGAAAGCAAGTACGGCGAACGCGTAAAGACTTATACAATCGGCGATTTCTCCAAAGAAATTTGCGGTGGACCTCACGCGGAATCGACGGGCGTTCTTGGCGAGTTTAAAATTCAAAAGGAACAAAGCTGCGCGAGCGGCGTACGTCGTATTAAAGCTGTTTTGAAGTAACGCTTGGCTTTATAAAGCGTGGAAATACTGCGTTGAGCTGTGGCAACTTTCAGTCATTTACGCAAAAGTAAACTCCTTCAAGTTTTCCTCGCTCGCCTTGTCTTTCTCGATTCTAAAACCAAGCACCGCCTAATCTTGCTCGCATTTTCGCGTTTTGACGACAGTCAACTGTTCGGTGACGAACTCCGCGTTTGACGGTAGTCATAGGCAAACAAAAAAGTCAAAAACAACGACAAAAGCGACGGAATTTTCCGTCGCTTTTCAAAGGAAAAGAGTATGAACAATAACGAACTTGCAATTGAAAAGGAAATGAAAAGCGCATTCGCGTATTTTATGGAGCGCGGGTTTTCCTATCGCTATTTTTACGAAAAGGGCGGCGATAGCTCCTGCGCGTATATCTACCGATTTCAAAAAGGCAGGGATTTTTTTGATTTGCGCGAAGTCTCAGGTGGGAACGAGCTGAATTTCGTTGTGTTTGCAAACGGCGAATATCAGTTCCCGAGCTTGAAATACTTATATAAAAAGCAGTTTAGAAACTTTCACCTTCGCCATCTGTTTCGCGCGCCGACAAGGCAGGAAAAACGAGAATTTTACGCGCAAATTTTAACCGAGCACGCGAAATCGGGGGATTTTTTCAATTTAGCCTTGTGAATCGTGTGAGACAAAAGTGAAAGAATAAAAAAACTTGGAAAAATTTTCTTTAAAACTGTTTACAATTGCCAAAGATTGTGATATAATGATAGTCGGTAGAAAAAGGGTATTTACCAATCGCATATAACCAAAGCGTAAGGGGGATAAAAACCTTGATTCTACCAATACTAAAACGAGAAAAAATAATATATAGTAAGGAGAACTTTAAAATGACCAACAACAAGAAAGTACTTCAATTCGTTGCTGATTGCCAAGCATTTGCAACACCTGATAAAGTGGTATGGATTGACGGTAGCGACGCGCAACGCGACGCGCTCAGAGAAGAAGCCGTAGCAACCGGCGAAATGATCAAGCTCAACCAAGAGCTTCTTCCCGGCTGTTACTATCATAGAACGGCAGAAAACGACGTAGCGCGCGTTGAAGACAGAACTTTCATTTGCAGCAGAAACGAAGAAGACGCAATGCCTCATTCCATCGTTAAATGGAAAGATCCTAAAGAAGCTTATGCAATGGTAAACGAAATTGCAAAAGGTGCTTACGCAGGCAGAACGATGTACGTTATTCCCTATTCCATGGGCGTAGTAGGTTCTCCCTTCTCCAAGATCGGTATTGAAATCACCGACTCTATCTACGTTGTTCTCAACATGATGATCATGACGAGAGTAGGCAAGTGCTGCCTTGACATTTTGGGTGAAAACGGCGATTTTGTTAAGGGTTTCCACGCAAAGTGTAACGTAGATCCCGAAAAGAGATATATCATGCACTTCCCTGAAGACAACACGATTATTTCCGTAAACTCTGCTTACGGCGGTAACGTATTGCTCGGTAAAAAATGCTTTGCGCTTCGTATCGCAACCAACCTTGGTAAGAACGAAGGCTGGATGGCAGAACACATGCTTATCCTTGGCGTTAAGCGTCCTCAAGACAAAGAAATCAAATACGTTGCAGCAGCGTTCCCTTCCGCTTGCGGTAAGACCAACCTTGCAATGTTAATTCCTCCCAAGCAATACCTTGACGCTGGCTACGAAGTACAATGCGTAGGCGACGATATCGCTTGGATCAGAGTAGGCGAAGACGGCAGACTTTGGGCTTGTAACCCTGAAAACGGTTTCTTTGGCGTAGCTCCCGGCACGAACGAAAAGTCCAACCCCAACGCTCTTGCGGCAACCAAGAAGGGTACGATTTTCACCAACGTTGCTTTGAATCCCAAGGACAACACGGTTTGGTGGGAAAAACTCACGAAGGAAGCTCCTGCAGAACTTATCGACTGGACGGGTAAGCCTTGGACGCCCGATTGCGGCCGCAACGCAGCACACCCCAACAGCCGTTTCACTGCACCTGCAGAAAACTGCCCTTGCATCTCTCCCGAATTCAATTCCAAAGCAGGCGTTCCTCTTTCGGCAATTATCTTCGGCGGCAGAAGAGCAACGACGACTCCGCTCGTATATCAATCTCGTGACTGGAATCACGGTACGTTCGTTGGTACGATTATGTCCTCTGAAACGACGGCGGCAGCTACCGGCGCAGTAGGCGTACTTCGTCACGATCCTATGGCAATGAAGCCTTTCATGGGCTACTCCGTAGATAGATATTTCCAACACTGGATCGACATGGGCGCGAAAGTAGAAGAAAGCAAGCAACCCAAGATCTTCAACGTTAACTGGTTCCGTCAAGACGAAAACGGCAACTTCATGTGGCCCGGTTTCGGCGACAATATGCGCGTTCTCGACTGGATTTTAGACCGTTGCGAAGGCAAGGTAGATGCACAAGAAACGGCAATCGGTTACCTTCCTTACGCAAAGGATATAAACATTGAAAACTGCGATATTACTGCAGAAACGCTTGACAAACTCCTTTACGTTGACAAGGAACGTTGGGCAAATGAAGCGAAGGAAATCGAAGGCTACTATGCAGAAAACTTTGGCGACAAGATGCCCAAAGAAATCATGGCAAACCTTGAAATCCTTAAGAACAACTGCAAATAATTATTGATAAACAGCAACCGCCGTGGCATAAAGCCACGGCGGTTGTTACTAACCGAAAGAAAACAATAAGAAATTCTTTAGATAATTATAAACGCAATCAATAAAATTTTACAATTTACCAACAATTCTAAAAAAAACTTGTCGGTTTTTATTGACAAAACCTTGTTTAAAGTGATAAAATAAGGTAAACAGGATTATTTTGTAATATTATCGTTAGGAGTTTTCAATATGAACAAGATGAATTTATTGAATTTACTTGCAGAAACAACGAATCCCGAACCGCTTTTGGAAGTTGTCGGCTTTATTCTTATGTTCGGTTCGTTTGCTTTGGGTGTTTTCTTTGTTTATCAAGTAGTTTATTATGCAATCGTTGCAGGTAAGGCAGTGTTTGGCGCAACGCAAAAATCTAAAGGCGGCAAAATTATGGCAAGCCCTTTGGTAAGTATCCCCGTGGCTTTGGTTGTCGGCGGTATCGTTTTATACCTTTTGACCGCTTACGGTGTAATCGACCTTGTTGGTATCGTTGAATCGATTGCAAAATGGTTTGAAACGGTATTCACTAAATAAGAAAACGGCGACGTTTTTAAAAGCTTAAAATAAATAAACGACGGTAGGAATATCCTGCCGTTTTTTATTTTGCTATTTCACCTCACAAAAGCAAGCAGAAAAGCAAAGGGTAGGGGCAGGTACGAGTCAAACCTTTTACCAAGCGTACACGCCTTGTAAAACGCGAAAACGCTTGACAAATCAATCAAGCCGTACTATAATGAAAACGCATCACGGCGTTTGACTCGGGCTAAACGGTTTTATCGCGCGCGTTCTAAATATATAAAAGCGTAAAGGAAGAAAAACAAGGCCGAGACGCAGCTAATAGAAAAAATTGCAAAAAATAAAAAATTTTTGATTTTTTTCCAACCATTTTGCTTTTTCACGTGTCTATATTAGTGAAAAGGCCCTAAAGGGCATGAGTTTTCTGAAAGGAGGAAACAAAAATGAAAGAAAAAATGAAAAAATTATTTGCAGCAACTTTAGCAGGCGTAATGGGCTTCTCCTTTGCCGCGTGTAACACAAACACGGGCAGTGGAACGGGCGGTAACGGCGAAAGCGGTGGTAACGGTGAAAACGGCGGCAACGGCGCATCGAGTACTTATTCCTATCTTGCAATCGACATCAATCCGTCCATTGAATTCGTTGTTAACGGTGAAATTGTCGTCGGTGTAAAAGCTTGCAACGACGATGCATCTGTATTGCTTAGCGGTGAAAATCTTGAAAATATGTCGGTAGAAGCGGCGACGGAAAAGGTAGTTGAACTCGCTGAAGAGCTTGGATATCTTACCGAAGAAAACAACGACGTTAAAATTATGGTAACGGCAGACACCGAAGAGCTTACCGCTTCGCTTGAATTGCTTGCGGAAAGAGGCGTTGGCAAGGGCAGCTTGCTTGCAAAAATCAATTACACGCCCCGTATTACTGACGAGCGTCAAGTAAACGAACTCAAGAAAGAACACGGCGAAAAATTCAAGGATCTTAGCGCAGGGAAGCTTCGTTTAATTGAAGCGATCATGGAATACGACGAAACCATGACCTACGAGATCGGTATTGAAATGTCGGTTAGCGAACTTTCCGAAATGCTCGACAAATACGTAGACGAAATGGCGGATATCGTTGGCGACGAAATGGAAGAACTCTTTGAAAGAAAGTATAAAGAAATCAGAAGAGAAGCTTACGGACGTATCGCGGCTCTTTACGGCGAAGAATACAAGGCGGTATGGGATCGTTTCGTCGCTCTTGAAAAGGTAGTAAAGGAAATCGAGAAGAAGGCTGAAAAGCTCGTAATCACGCCGGAAGACGTTGAAGAGTTGCAAAAAATTCTCGGTTGGGAAGATGAAACCACGACTGAAACCGAAGAAACCGAATCCACGGAAACTGCGCAAACGTTTAAAGTTGGCGGACATAAGGGCGTTGGCAGACCGGAAATCAACGAAAAAGGCGAAATGCATTTAGACGATTTCGATAAATTCTTTGATTGTCACGAAGATTTCTTTGAAAATGCGGAAAAATACAAGGAAGCATATGATAAGGTAGAAGAAATTTTAGAAAACTACGACGAAGACGCGTACGTTTTAACGGAAGAAGACCTCGCTGCGATTACGACGGCTTGGGGCGAAGCAATCGAAGTTACCACCTTTGAAGATTTGGAAGACTTCTTAGACGAACAAGAAAAAGCTCTTGAAGAAATGCGTGAAGGAATCGAATTGCCCCTCTTAGTACAAATGGAAATTCAAGTAATGGAAGAGGCAATGAAGGACGTTAAAGAGCAGGCGAAAGAATTTATGAAAGCTCAAATGGAGTTTGCAAAACTCGAATTCCAAGCAAGAAAAGATGAACTTCGCAGCAAACACGCACCTAACGAATAATTAAACAAACACAAAAAAGGTCAACGAACGGGGGAGAGTGGGGGAAACTACTCTCCCTCGTAGAAGTAATTTAAAAGGCAACAAGAATTTACACGTTTAGATAAAAAGAAGAAAGATTTAAAGGCGAAAAGCAATGAGTTTGGATAGGTTATCTGAAAAAATCGCGCGACGCGACGAAAAAGCGTTTGCCGAGCTATATGAAAAGACGAGGACGCTCGTCTATTCCGTGTGCCTATCTATCGTGAGAAATCACGGGGTGGCCGAAGAGCTTACACAAGAAACTTTCGTTACGGTTTGGCTGAAAATTTCTTCCTTTGAAGGCAAGGGCTTTAAGACGTGGTTGCTCACAATCGCAAGAAATAAATCACTCAACGAGCTACGCGATCGAAAACGCGAGGTTGCGGTTGATTTCTCGGAAAACGATACGCTTGGCGGGGTGTACGAACCCAACGTAGAGTTAGGGATGGCAATATCCATGGCGCTTGCAAAACTCGACGAAACGGACAGACAGATCGTACTTCTAAAAAACAGTGGAATGAAAACCAAAGAGATTGCCGAATTTTTACAAATGCCGCGCGGTACGGTTTCATGGCGGTATTCAGAATCGCTGAAAACGCTGAAAAAATACTTGGAGGTGGAAGAATGAAAAAGTTTGATATAGAAAAACAATTAAAGAAAGAACTGAATAACAATTCTCCCGCCGACTTTGCGTCTGTTTGGGCGAAGTGTGAACCAAACGACGGGGGCAGGTATGAGCCGAAAGCAAGCGTAGTAGTGGCTAAAGCGTTTGATCATAAACGTTTTTGCGCGATCGCGCTCGCTGGCCTGCTCGCAATCTCTTTGATAATCGTAGCGTTATGGCAGGTGTTTGCAAATCCTGCGCCTATGAAGTTTAGCAAGGGCTATTTCGTGCTGGACATCAATCCGTCGATTGAAGTCTGCTATGACGAAAACGGAACGGTAACTTCGTCGAAGGGACTTAACGACGACGGTAAAGTGCTGCTTGTCGGTATGGACTTAATCGGAAACACATACGGCGAGGCTGCGGAAAAGCTGTTTTTACGCTGTTTATCGCTCGGGTATTTTTCGAGCGCTCGAGAAGATAACGCTGTGCTTGCAACGGCGGTTGGCGAGAACGGCGAACGCGACGACGCAATGACTTCGGCGGTGAAAACCGCCTTAATGGATAGCTTTTCACAAAAGAAAGTTAAAGGCGTGGTTATCGACGGCGTAACGACGCCGGAATTGCAAACTATTGCCGAAAATTTCGGGATAGACGCGCAAAAATACGGCTTAATTTTGACTTATTTAGCTTTAGGCGGAAAGCTTGACGAAGCGGAATATAAGACGATTACCATTCGAGAATTGTACGCAAAAATAGAAGAGAAAAAACTCGAACAAAAGACGGCGCAAAAAGCGCAATCGGAGCAAATTCTTGCCGAGTTTGAACAAAAACTCTATGAAACGCTTGCCGAACAAATCAGCGGCTTGGTGGAAACGTTAGAAGTGTATTTGTCTTTAGAGGACGAAACGCAGGAAAAGTTGGACGAGCTGCAAGGCGCGGTGGTTGAGCTTGAAAATGCTGAAAATCAATGGAAACGCAAGAAAATAGTTGATAATATTCTCGTTGGATTAGACGAACTCAAAGAATTGCAAACGGACGTTTTGGCGGCGGGCTTGGTCGAAAGCGCAAAAATGTCGATTACGGTCGTTTATAAGTTTTTTGATGAGGCGTTCTGTCAGCTTTTAAAAATTCGCGCAACACCCGAGCAATTGAGTGCAGTGCGTTTGAGGAAGTTTTCCGATTACGGCGAATCAAGTGAAGAGTTTAATGCTAAAACTTGGCAAGAACAACACGAAAAGCAGTTCAAAGAAGGTTGGTTTGATTTAAAGGAAACTTGGCAAAAGGCTCGTGAGCAAGATTTTTAACGTCCCCTATGCGCTCGCGCGCGCACAATAATATATAATATAATATATAATATACGTGCATAAAAAGAAAAAAAGGCGAAAGTGTTTTCTTCACCTCAAGTCAATCAAACAATTTCCGTCGCGGATTTGATTTTTGCGGCGGAAATTTTTAAAAAACTTCAAATAAAATTAAAAAAGTTTGAAAAATTTAAAAAAAATGCTTGACTTTATACTCTTTTAATGCTATTATATTTAAGCTGTAACTTGGGAAACGTTGTTTTCAGGTAAAGGCACCGACTCTGTAGAGAAGGTAGAAGAGAAGATTAACAACTGCATAGCAAAAAAAAGTTTTTATTATGGGAATAATAAAGACGAGTACAAAAGGCAAAATTTTTCATACTAAGAAAAAGTAAAGCTAATTGGTTAATAAGCACAAACGAAAGGACGATTTAAGAGCCCTTGAAACTGTGAAGGAAAGACGAATTAGCCGAGTGAAAGAAATAGAATTTTTTGTAAGAGACGAGTAGATAAAGAGAAAGATCAAGCTACAAAGGGCTTACGGAGGATGCCTTGGTACATGGCGCCGAAGAAGGACGTGACAAGCTGCGAAAAGCTACGGGGAGGAGCAAATATCTAGAGATCCGTAGATATCCGAATGAGGGAACTCAGC
>JAFVRE010000035.1 GCA_017504465.1 Clostridia bacterium
GAACTACTCTACGCCTCGTGGGTTGCGTTTGCGCCTGCATAACGGATGCCTTTTGGACGATTTCCAACGACGCGATTTCTTCGGACAGTTTCGCAATCATAGTTTTTACTTTCAAATAAAGCACATCGCCTCTATTCAAAAGGAACTCTGCGCCCGGGCAATTTAACTTGATGATTGCCGAGCCTTTCTTGTCTGCGGTTTCGATTACGCCTTGAAAATATTTCAAAGCACGTACTTTTCTGCTGATTTGTTCAGCCGTCTTGATATCTGCCATATAAACACTCCTTAATTTTTTGCAACAAAAAAGCCGCCACACTGGACGGCTTCGATTTTTATTCTTCGTCTTTGTAATATTCGGGGAAAGGTTCGTCTTTCGGTGGTGCGGGTTTGAATACTTTTTCAAACACCAGACCAAGACCGACTTGCCCGTTCGTTTTCGCATAAATCTCAAAATTATCCGCCTTACGTAAAGCGTCGCAAAACTTGTCAACCATATCGATTACGACTAAATCTGCGATTATTTCGACGATAATGGAACTGCCTGTCAAATCGTCAGGCTGAACGGTAACTTTGGCGCGTTCGTCTGATTCGTAAACGAATGCAGCTACATCTCTAATAGCCTGCTCGACTTCGGCGTGACGTTCTTTATCCTTGACGAGTGCCACATTTTTGGGCATATACGCTTGGTAGAACTCAATGAGCCTATCGATTTCTTTCATAATACCTCCGTGAATGCGAGGCATATCGACAGCCACCGCAATCTATTTTCAATTTTTGCGGCAACTGTAAGCTACCAAAGAATGTCAGACCAACATTGACCTTTTTATATAAAAAAGGGGCGGGCTTTCGGCGCTCCGCCAGCCGTTGATGCCCAATACTGGACACCACGATGCTTTATGAAAAACACAAAACACCGCAACCGCAGGCTCAATGCCTGCATTAGCCACCCACCACGATGGCTAATTAACAACATTATAGCGGATTTTATACCTGTTGTCAATCGTTTTTCTCGTCATTTTCGGCGTTTTCTTTATGCAAGATAACGCCATACTTTTCTTCGACGGCGGTAATGAAAAGCATATTTACGGACAGCCCCGTAGCATTAGCCAACGCCATAATATCATCACGATACTCTTTCAAGACGTTAATTTTTGGGGAATAAAATTGCGCTTTATAACGCTTATCCCTGCTTTTGCGCTGTTCGGGGTGCTTTTTGGCATACCGCTTTTGTGGTGCATAATTTTTCTTTTTCGTAATCGCCTGTTCATTATCCATAATGATACCTCACGGTATTATTATATAATGAAAGGATGAAAAAGTCAAGCAATCCGCACCGATTACGATGCGGACGCTTGCTATTTTGCCGAAATTATGCCGATTATTTGCTTTCCTTGTTTTCCTTGAAACCCTCAACCGAATACTTCTTGTTGCAGATGATGCGGTGGAGTACGTCCATAAGGATACGACGCAGGAATTCGGGCTTCGCTACGCTTACCGATAAGAGAGCCTTGCCTTTCTTGGTGTAAAGGTCAAGCAAATATGCGACGTCGTGATTATTGCACTTATAGCAATTTTCTTCGGTAGGCTCGTTGTCGATAATCTTCGGGCTGAACACGATATGGTCGATAACCGTTTGCAACGCCTTGCAAAGTTGGGTATTGCTGGTAGGCGTTTTGCCAAGCTCGACTTCTTGCGCCTTTTTATCCAAATAATAGGTTTTCGCAAGTTTCTGCATATCTTCTTTGCCGTATCCAAGCTCGATAGCGGCACGCAAGCAAAGCAACTGATTGAGCTTATTCGCCCAAGCTTCCCAATCGGTATCCAAATCCGCATACTTGCAGAATTTGAGCAGGTCGATTTGACGGTCTTTTTCACCCGTTTCGATACCCGTTATGATACCCTTGTCGTCCGTCTTGACCTTATGCGTAGGCACTTTGAACGAATGCATAGTGATTGCTTCGATGATGGGGCTTTCCTTTTCGCAAAGTTCTTTGAAGACTTCTTTCGTTCGCAACTCGATATACTGCTTTTCCAACGCTTTCAATGCGACTTCCGCTGCGATAGCCTTTTCGATTTCGCCTGCCTTTACGAACACTTCAATGTTCTTGATTTCCTTTTCGATGCCAGCTTTGACATCTTCCATTTTGAGAACTTTATTCTCTGCCATAATTGTAACACTCCTTGAATGTATTATTTTTTTTGGTAATCGGTTGGTTATCCACTCTCGCCACGAGGAGGCTTACCATTGAGAGCATAGAGCGAATATTTCGCTCATATTTGATGCAATCCATCGAATAACCTCGACAGATATTCTTCTCTTGCGTCTTCGCCAAACTCTTTTGCAAGTTCGTCTGCGGTATGCTCAATGTCAGCAATCGTCATACTTTTTGCTTGTTGAGCAAGGTTAAAAGGGGTATTAAACTCTAATTCCATAGTTTCTCCTTATATGAGGCATTAGTTGATTATCCACGCCCACCAACGGGGAGGTTGCCTTATTTGGGCGCAAGTAAAACCGCCCAACGCAACACGCAGGGCGGTTTGTTTTGTACTCACGATACGCCCCGTCTTAAAGGCTA
>JAFVRE010000036.1 GCA_017504465.1 Clostridia bacterium
AATTAATTTTTTTGAAAAATTTTTTAATTTTTTTATTTTTATTCATCTTTTCGCTGTTTTATTCAAATTATGCATAAAAAAACGAATAATTATTTGTTTTATGCACTTTCAAGGGGGGATTTTAGCTTAGATTATTGTATAATCTATTATTAATCACTTCAAAAAATAACAATTTTTCTCTAAAAAATAACGGCAACGCCGAAAAAACAGCGTTACCGTCCTTAAAAAATATGATTATTTAATGTTTTTCTCTCTTTTTTTTCGCGTTTTCTCCGCTCACGGATATATGACGAAGCTTTCCTTAACCGCGCTGCGGTTCGCAGGTAACGCGCATACCCAAAGTTTTGAAAGTTTTTTCATCCACGTGCGATAAGATGACCGTAGAGTGAATTTCGCAATTCTTAAGCTTGTCCAACTGCGCAAGCGCAAGCCTTGCGGTAGGATTGTCCACCGCGCCGATTGCAAGCGCCATCAAAATCTCGTCGGTATGCAACAGCGGATTTACCGCGCCCATATGGTTGACTTTGAGCTTTTGCAAAGGCTCGATTACGGTAGGCGGAACGATATCCACGCTATCGTCGATATTTCCCAAATATTTTAAAGCGTTCAAAAGCGCCGCCGCCGAAGCCCCTATCAAAGTGCCCGTCTTACCCGTAACGATCTTTCCGTCGTTGAGCTCGATCGCCACCGCAGGCGCACCCGTTTTCTCCGCCTTTTCAAGCGCAGGCTTCACCACTTTTCTATCCGCCGTGGAAATCCCCTGCCTACTCATTAAAAGCTCGAGCTTAGAAACGACTTCTTTTCCAATTCTGCCCTTTCTCGCCTCATAAAGAGAAGCGTAATAACGGCGAATGATCTCTGCCTTAGAAGCCTCTCGGCAAGCCTCGTCGTCCACGATACAAAATCCCGCCATATTCACGCCCATATCAGTAGGCGATTTATAGGGCGATTCTCCCAAAATCTTCTCAAACATAGCGTTCAAAACAGGGAAAATTTCAACGTCGCGATTATAGTTGACGGCAAGCTTTCCATACGCTTCCAAATGGAAGGGATCGATCATATTGACGTCGTTCAAATCGGCGGTAGCCGCCTCGTACGCCGCGTTTACCGGATGCGACAAAGCCAAGCTCCAAATGGGGAAAGTTTCAAACTTTGCGTAACCGGCTTTTACCCCGCGTTTATTTTCGTGATAAAGCTGGGACAAACAAGTCGCCATTTTACCGCTTCCAGGCCCGGGCGCAGTCACCACGACAAGTCTTCTCTCCGTCTGTACGTACTCGTTTTTCCCGTACCCTTCCTCGCTGACGATTTTCGGCAAATCGGAAGGATAACCGTCGATTGCATAATGCTTATACACCTTAACGCCGAGCAAACTCAAACGTTTAATAAACGCGTCCACCGCAGGCTGAGGGTGATACATCGTCATAACCACGCTCCCGACGTATAACCCCTGCGACTTAAAAATATCCAAAAGTCTTAAAACGTCCGCGTCGTAGGTAATTCCCAAATCACTGCGATAGCGGTTATTTTCGATATCGTTCGCGCTGATAACGACAAGGATTTCCGCGATATCCTTGAGCTTTAACAACATTTTAATTTTACTGTCAGGCTCAAACCCCGGCAACACGCGCGAGGCATGATAATCGTCGAAAAGCTTGCCCCCGAATTCAAGGTAAAGCTTCCCGCCAAACGAATTGATACGCTCCTCAATCTTCTCCGATTGCAAGGACAAATATTTTTTGTTGTCAAACCCAATTTTATTCACGAACCACACCTCCTCGGTCGCATTATTGTAAAGTACTTTTTTCGCGGAAATTACGTAGTTTTTCCCGTACAAAACGAGAATTATATATTGTATATATATGTAAGGGGCGAAAACTCGCCCCTATTTTGTTTTTACCTATGATATTATTTTGACGTATAAATAACGACCACCATCAAAACGCAAGAACGCAATCCTTCTTAGTCACGAACCGCACCTTCTCGAACCGATGAAAGATAGAAAATATAGGTCAAGGGATTATCCCTTGTTAGAACATTTCAACGTAAGCGTCGCGTTCCGCGCCAACCGATACGTACTTAATCTTGCAACCGCAAGCTTCTTCCAAGTACTTAATGTAATCGAGCGCCTCTTTGGGCAAATCCTCTTTTTTACGGCACTTGGAAATATCGCAATTCCAACCCTTTACCGTTTCAAAAATAGGCTTGCAATCATCCAAAACGTCGATGAACGGGAATTCGTGAATAACTTTACCGTTAAGCTCGTAAGCCACGCAAACCTCAATTTCTTCATAGCCGGACAAAATATCCATTTTTGTAAGCGCGATTTCAGTTGCGCCTTGGCAACGAATACCATATCTCGAAGCAACGATATCGAAAGGCCCAACACGTCTGGGTCTGCCGGTTGCCGCGCCGTATTCTCCGCCAAGCTGACGAAGCTTTTCAGCCTTTTCGCCAAAATATTCCGCCGTGAAAGGACCTTCGCCTACGCAGGTGGAATACGCCTTCATAATCCCGATAGAATTATCGAGCTGAAGCTGGGGAACACCCGCGCCGATAGGCGCATAAGCAGCGATCGTCGAAGAAGCGGAGGTGTAAGGATGAATACCGAAATCAATATCACGCATCGCGCCAAGCTGCGCTTCGAACATAATGTTCTTACCTTGCGCGTTTGCTTCAGTCAAATACAAACCAACGTCGCAAACGAAAGGCGCAAGCACCTTACCGAATTCTTCGAAATAAGCGATCATATCTTCCGTCTTAACAGGTTCGCTCTTATACCCACCGACAACGGTAAGATTTTTCCATTCCACGATATCCGCGATACGAGCGTACAACTTTTCCGTATTCAAAAGTTCGCCCATACGGAACGCCTTTTTATAGAACTTGTCCGCGTAAACGGGGCTAATACCACGACGGGTAGAGCCAAATTTTTTCCCTGCAAGACGGTCCTCTTCCAAACAGTCCAAAAGCACGTGATAAGGCATGGTAATAACCGCGCGATCGGAAATCTTCAAATTTTTAGGCGAAATCTCGATACCGCCCTCGCGAAGTCTTTGAATTTCCCCGCAAAGATGCTTAATATCAATAACCATACCGGGCCCCATAACGTTGACAACGTCTTCACGCAAAATCCCCGAAGGCAACAAATTCAAAATGAATTTACCCTTATCGTTAATAACGGTGTGACCGGCATTGTTACCGCCTTGATAACGGCAAACAACGTCGAATTTTTCAGACAAAAGGTCCACCATTCTACCCTTTCCTTCATCGCCCCAGTTGATACCACAAATAGATGTAAGCATAAGAACTCCTTTCTTTTACTTTTTTAAGTAAAAAACTTAATTATACTATAACGACCGCCAAGTAAGCGGAATTTAAAAAAACAATGATATATCCGATAAAAACAAAAACGGCGGTTTTCGTACAAAAAACGCCGTCGTTTATTTCTTGTACGATTTATTATACAACTTTTTTCTCCCCTTGTCAAGCTTATCCAAGCAAAAAAAATATATTTTTTTCTAAAAACGACACTATAAAACGAAAGTCAAGAGTTTAAAAAATAAAAATATCGCATTGAATAAAAAAGCGATGATTGAATAAGTAAAACGGCTTACAACGGAGCGTTTATGCTCCGCCGTAAGCCGTTGTGTTATTCATCTAAATATCTCTCAATACTCTCAAAATAAT
>JAFVRE010000037.1 GCA_017504465.1 Clostridia bacterium
AAGCGTATATCTTCTTTAATATCTTCGATTTCTTCCACCAATTTTTCTATATGCTTTGGTATGTTTTGCACCTTTGCTTGCAAGTAATACCGATTATTGCGATAATCCTTTTCCAAAACGCTTAACTGTCCTAACCGTTGCTCTATTTCCATTTTACGTTTTATCTTTGGATTATCCGACGTAATCGCTTTGATTTCCGCATACGTCAACGTTGTTTCATCAATATCGCTTGCTTCGCGCAAGGAATAATCCCCACGGTTAATTTGCCCGATAAATCGTTGTTTCGTTTCCAAAATCTGATAAGAATACGCGTCAAAGGTTTTCTTCGTAACCGCCGTTACAACAAGCACTTTTTCGTTCATATTCCCACGACGGATAATACGCCCTTCACGCTGTTCCAAATCGGACGGACGGTACGGCGTATCCAAGTGATACAACGCTATCAACCTATCTTGTATATTCGTACCTGCCCCGCACTTTTCCGTTGAACCGATTAAAACACGAATATCCCCACGGCGTACACCATCGAAAATACTTTCTTTTGCTGCGTCCGTTTTCGCTTCGTGGATATATGCAACTTCGTGTTCGGGTACGCCCAATTTCACAAGTTTGAGTTTTATATCGTTATACACGTCAAAATCATTGACGGGATCGTACTCGTGAAAGGATTTCTTCGGCGTACTCATATCACAAAAGACAAGTTGCGTACTGCGCTGTTCTGCCGTTTCCTGCCAAACGCTGAAAATCTTATCAATAACCCTATTGAGTTTCGTATTCGGGTTATCAGGAATAGATTTATCATAGCAACGCGGGTCTAACGCTATCATTTTACCGTCGTGCGTAATGCAAAGCATATTATCTTCCCACGGCTCAACCATTTTATTTGCAATCTTATCCGCGCGTTCTACAATATCGTCGTTCAACGCCACTATATCGTCCGTCGGCTCGACTTCCATTATAATCTTTTCCACGTCAGGCACGGGTAAGTTCAACATTTCCGCTGTCTTTACGTCCGCAAAGCTACGGTACATTTTCAAAAGTTCGGGCAAGTTCGTAAACTTCGCCACGCGCGTTTTCGACCGATACCCTTGACCGCTTGGCGCAAGCTCTAACCCCGTTACCGTTTCCGTAAAGTTTGCAGCCCAAGTATCGAAGTATTGCAAACCGCGTTTATAAAGTTCACTCCGTTGCAGATACGTTTGCATTGTATACATTTCCACAAGCGAATTGCTTATCGGCGTACCCGTTGCAAACACAACTCCTTTATCACCACCGCGCATTTCGTTTATGTACTCGCATTTCAAATCCATATCCGTCGCGCGTTGCGACATCGCTCTGCTGATACCTGAAACGTTCGTCATCTTTGTAAAGAGAAACTTGTTCTTGTATTTATGCGCCTCGTCCACAAAGATAGCGTCCACGCCCAAATCCTCGAAGTTCAACAGGTCGTCTTTCTTCCCTGCTGCCATCATTTTTTCCATTTGCGCTTTCTTATTTTTGAGCGTGCGTTCCAAATTCTTTACCGTAATATGGTCTGCGGCTTCTCTAATGCCTTCCTCTATCATTTGAATTTCGTTATACAAACGCTCTCTTTGCCGTTCTTGTGAAATGGGTATCTTTTCAAAGCTCGACATCGCAATAATAACCGCATCCCAATCGCCCGTTGCTACCTTTGCGACAAACCGTTTTCGGCTCGTCTTTTCCAAGTCCTTTTTCGTTGCCATAAGCACGTTTGCGTTCGCATACAGTTTTCTAAACTCGTTCGCCCATTGCACAACAAGGTGGTTCGGTACGACAATCAACGGCTTTTGCACAAGCCCGATTTCTTTCATCTTCATACAAGCCGCCGCGATTTCATACGTTTTTCCTGCGCCTACACAATGGTGTAAAAGCGTATTCTTGCCCTGCATCATTCTCGCAACCGCATCTTTTTGGTGCGGTTTTAATTCTATTTCGGGATTCATACCCGGAAAGGAAAGATAACTACCGTCAAAGGTCGGCACAACCGTATTGTTAAACATTCGATTATACTTTTCTACCAAATATTCACGCCGCTTAGGATCGTCGAATATCCATTTCTTAAAAGCGTTCTGCATTTTGCGTTGGCGTTCTCTTGCGGCAATCGTTTCTTCCCTATTCGTTACGCGCCTTTTTTGCCCAAATTCTTCTACTTCATCGGTAATCGTCGGCGTTTGTTGATTTAGACAACGTTCCAAAATTTCGTATGCGTCCATTCGCCCCGTACCGTACACAGAATTAGCGTTTACTTCCCGTCCTAAATGCGGTGGGCGTTTTACCTTATATTCGCCTGTCAATGTACAATATTCTACGTGTACGTTCCTTGCGCCCCAATGTCCTACGCCAAGCGTTTCGCAAATAAAGTCCTTGTAATACTGATCGTCTATCCAGTTCACGCCAAGTTTTGCGCTGATTTCCGATGCCGTCAACGGCGCGGGTTGTGCTTCCTTTAATGACGCTACGTTCCTTTGATATTGCTCGTCTTTTTCCGCGTACATTTCCGCTTGTTCTAACTTCTCTCTAACGTTGCCCGATAAGTATTCCGATGCCGTTTCCCAACCTAAATATTTATCCCCCTCGTCAAGTACCGCTTTCGTTGGGTTTCGGTATATCTGCGTTCCCAATTCTTCGACAAGTTCTTCAAATAATTTCCCCGTCAACTGCTCCATATATTGCAAATCGACTACGCCTTTTTCACTTTTGCAAACGTTAAGCGCGTCCATAGCCGTTTCACAATGCGTTACCTTTTGATATGGTTTTATCGTTCTTTTAGAGAAAACGTCTGTCTTTTTCGCTCTGCCTGTTTTATCGTCCACGTTCTCTATGGATATAAGTAAGGCAAAGTCCGCGTCGTCTCTAAACAACCGCCTATTCAACTGCGTATTGACAATACCGTATTTTCTAACGAAAGAATCATATTCGCGGTTAAGGTCTCTTTGCTTATTCTGCAAGATTTCATCGGAACAATTTTCAAGTTGTACTTGCAAGACTTCACGCACACGCTTTCGTATGCCTATCAATCCTTTCATTCGTTCTACGTTTGTTCTTGCCAAATCGCACGCCACCAACTTATCCTTAATACGCTGATACAGCTTATTTCCTACAAAGGTATAACAATAATCTTTAACGTTTGCGTGTTCTTCCCCGACTTCGATTTCCGCTTCCGCAACGTCGTCGCCCGTAGGTACGTTCTTTCTTTCATCGAACACCATCATCGGCAAATTGCTTACCGCTTCCGCTAACGCTTGTCCTAAATCTCTATCGTCGGGCAAAAGCGCGGTTTCGTCGTCGCTACCGTACATTGATTTTTGCTTGACCATTTTCCCAAGCATCATTTCGGGGTGGTCGATAAAGTATTGATTGATGGATATGCCGTCCACGTTTTCTTCAACGTTTATCCAACTATCCTTTACTTTATCCACGATTTTATCACGCTTTTGAAAGAATAAAATATCCGACGTTACTTCCGTTCCTGCGCTTACCTTAAACGCATTGTTCGGCAATCGAATAGCACCAAGCAATACCGCGCGGTTTGCTATGTATTGCCGTACTTCGGGGTGCGCTCTATCCATTGTACCTTTCGACGTAATCGCCGCGATAATCCCACCCGGTCTTATCTTATCCAACGATTTTGCAAAGAAATAGTTATGGATATTGAAATTCAAACGGTTATATTCTTCGTCGTTTACCTTAAAATTACCGAACGGCACGTTCGTTATTACCGCGTCAAAGGAATTGTTTGCAAAGTTCGTCTTTTCAAAACCGCATATCTTTATTCGCGTTTCGGGATATAATAGTTTCGCAATATTCCCCGTAACGGTGTCGATTTCCACGCCATACGTTTCTTTTGCCTGAAAGGAATTAGGCAGCAAGCCGATAAAGTTCCCAATCCCCATTGCAGGTTCAAGAATTTTCCCACGGCGCATACCCAATTGTTTTATTCCTGCATACACGCCGTCTATGATTTTCTTGGGCGTATAATGCGCTGACAGCACCGTTTCTCTCGCTTGTTGATATTCGTCAAACGTCAATAAATCCCGTAACTCGTCGTATTCCTTTTTCCATTCGGGCTTATCG
>JAFVRE010000038.1 GCA_017504465.1 Clostridia bacterium
CTTGACGATTTTTTAGAAGAACATTTGCATACCCCGATCGTAATCGCCCTTGCATTGATTATCTATGGCATACTATTTATCGTCGTTGAAAAACTCAAAAAAAACACTCCCAAAATTGTGCAATCAACGGATGAAATTACCTACAAAGACGCAATTATTATCGGACTTTTTCAAGCTCTTGCGCTTATCCCCGGCACGTCAAGGTCGGGCGCAACGATTATCGGCGCGTTAATTATCGGCGTCGCGCGTCCCGTCGCCGCGGAGTTTACCTTTTTTTTAGCAATCCCCGTCATGCTCGGCGCGAGCGCCGTTAAAATAATAAAATTTTTCCTTTCAAACGGCGGATTCACAGGGACAGAGCTTGGATATTTATTCGTTGGAACTCTCGTTGCTTTCGCGGTATCCCTATTTATAATTAGATTTCTAATGAACTTCGTAAGAAAGCACGACTTCAGTTTTTTCGGTTATTATAGAATTGCGCTCGGATTTTTGATTATTTTAGCTTTAATATTATCATAATACCCCACCCATGTACGAAACAAACGTGTTAGCACTTATTTGTTCGCTAAATTTAGAAACAAAAGGCTTCTTTTTGCAAAACAAAATTTTTTAAGATAATTTTTGCAAAATATTTTTCAAATGCTTGCTTATCTTATTAAAAAATGCTACAATAGTGCAAGATAAAAGAATAACTGCGCAGTAGTTATTCTTTAAAAGTCACTAAGAAACGAGGTAATTTATGGCTATTCGAATCGGCATTTACGGTTACGGAAATTTGGGAAAAGGCGTAGAATCGGCTATCACACAAAACCCCGACCTTACCGCAGTAGGTGTATTTACAAAACGCGACCCTGCTACCGTCAAAACGCGTACGGGCATACCCGTGTATAGCGTAGAAAAAGCGCTTGAGATGACAAAAGAAATAGACGTTATGATTATTTGTGGCGGTAGTTCTACCGATTTGCCTGAGCAAACGCCCTATCTTGCAAACTACTTCAACGTCATTGACAGTTTTGACACGCACGCAAAAATTCCCGAACATTTCAAAAACGTGGATCACGCGGCAACTGCAAAGGATAAGCTTGCAATCATCTCCGTAGGCTGGGATCCCGGTATGTTCTCCCTTGCAAGACTGTATTCCTCTTCCATTTTAGTTGACGGAAAGGATTATACCTTTTGGGGAAAGGGCGTGAGCCAAGGTCATTCGGACGCCATTCGCCGCATTGACGGCGTGCAGGACGCAAAGCAATATACCGTGCCCGTAGAAGAAGCTCTCCGCGCCGTTAGAAACGCGGAAAACCCTGAACTTTCCACCCGTCAAAAGCACACGAGAGAATGTTTTGTCGTCGCAAAAGAAGGCGCCGATAAAGCAAAAATCGAATCGGAAATTAAAAATATGCCCAACTATTTCGCCGACTACGATACGAGCGTGACTTTCATCTCCCAAGACGAACTCAACGAAAAGCATAGCGGAATCCCCCACGGCGGATTTGTTATCCGCAGCGGAAAAACAGGCTTAAACGGCGAACATTCACACGTAATTGAGTACAGCTTAAAACTCGATTCCAACCCCGAATTTACCGCGTCCGTGCTCGTTGCTTACGCGCGCGCTTGCTACAGGCTTCAAAAGCAAGGTGTTTTTGGGTGTAAGACCGTATTCGATATTCCACCCGTTTTACTCTCGCCTTTATCGCGAGAAGAGGTAATCAAGTCGATGCTCTAAAGAGCAACCCGCAAACCTAAACGTATTATAAAATTAAACACGGTTCTCTTTCCATGAAAAGAACCGTGTTTTTATTTTCTTTTATTCTTCGTTAGCGTTATCCATTGAGGTATTATTTTCTGCCGAATGCTCTTTTGCTTTGTCCTGCCCCACCGAACAACAATTGCAAGAATTGCACTTGCCTTGGCATTTACTACCGCTGGGACAGCCGATACATTTTTGACCGTTCTTTTTGGCTTTTGCGATATAGAAAATTGCTCCGCCGATAATCAAAACGATAAACGCTAATGCGATAATTTCGGGCATTTCCATACAATGAACCTCTCTTATTTAAGGGCGTATTCCGCCTTCATTTCTTTTTGTTTTTTAATAACAAGCCAAGTGATAACAGCCACGATTGCAAGCACTATTACCCAACCGACGATTGGCATCCACACCGCGCCAAAGTTACCAGTTGTGAACAACGTACCGAAGAAGAAAGTCAAGAAGGATACGGTGAAACCGACAGCAAATTGAAGTCCGATACCTGCCCAGAGCCACTTTCTGCTCTTAATTTCCGAATTCATCGCGCCGATCGCTGCAAAGCAAGGGGGTGTGAATAAATTGAACATAAGATATGCAAGCGCCGCAACCTTTGTAAGTGCAAGGATTGCCGCAACTTCACTGGCGCCGCTTTCGAGAATAAGCTCGTCAACGTTGATGAAATTCGTGATACCGTAGCAAACTGCAATCGTACCTACTACGTTTTCCTTTGCGATAAAGCCGGTAACCGCCGCCGCTGCGAGTTGCCAAGCGCAGATCCCGATTACGGGTGCGATCACGTACGCAAACGGCGTCGCGATATCGTGCAAAATAGATTGTTCTGCTTCAACGACTTGGAAGGTCCAGTCAAACGTTTGCATAACGTGTACGACGAAGTTGCAAACGAGAATAATCGTACCTGCCTTGACGATATACGCCCAGCCGCGCGCTACCATGGACTTGCAAGCGCCCCAAAGGCTAGGCACTTTGTATTCAGGCAATTCGATAATAAAGAAAGATTTTCTATTCTTATATCCGGTCAAGAGATTGATGAGCAATGCGCAGCCCAAAATAATGAGAATACCCGCAAAATACATTGTTACGCCAACCCATGCGGAGTCGCCGAAGAACACGCCAGCAAACAACGCGATAACGGGCAATTTTGCACCGCAGGGCATAAAGGGCGTCAGCATAGCGGTTGCTCTTCTTTCTCTTTCGTTGCGAATCGTACGGCAAGCCATAACGCCGGGAATCGCACAACCCGTACCGATAACGAACGGAATAATGGATTTACCCGAAAGACCTACCTTCTTGAAAATGGGATCAAGAACAACGGACGCTCTTGCCATATATCCGCAATCTTCAAGAAGCGCAATCAAGAAATACATTACCATAACAAGCGGCAAGAATCCGATAACGGCAATTACGCCGCCGATTACGCCGTCCACGAGAATGGACGCCCAAATCCCCATTTCTCCGCTTTCAGGCGTGAGCGCGCCTGCGATTAGTTCTTGACCTGCTTCCAACCAACCGACGAAGGTATCCGCAATCCAAGGTCCTAACCATGCCTGCGAAATCCCAAACACAAGGAACATTACTACGGCAAAAATGGGAAGACCTAACCACTTATTCGTGAGCACAGCGTCCACGCTGTCCTGCCAGTTCTTATCCTTGGTGAAAACCTTTCTCGTTTCCACGCTGTCAACGATCGCATTCACGAACTCAAAACGTTTTCTATCCGCCGCTTCAACAACTTTCTTATCGGTAAGATCAATATCCCCTTGCACGTAAGGCGCCTTTTGCTCCGTGCCGACGAGCGAAACTGCCGCCGCAACCACTTCCTTCAAACCGTCCGCAGAAGTCGAAACAGTTTCCACGATTTTACAGCCGAGTTTTTCACTCAAAGCCTTGACGTCAATCTTCGTTTGCTTTTTCTTATTGACGTCCGTTTTGTTAATCGCCACGACCATGGGTATGCCCAATTCCAAAAGTTGCGTCGTGAAGAACAAGCTACGGCTCAAATTTGTTCCATCTACGATGTTGATGATGACGTCGGGATTTTCGTTTTTAACGTATGAGCTCGTAATGCTCTCTTCCGACGTAAACGGCGACATTGAATATGCACCCGGCAAATCGACTGCGATCAACTCCTCCGTACCCTGATAGAAGCTTTTCTTTATTTGGTGCTCCTTTCTTTCCACGGTAACACCCGCCCAGTTGCCAACTTTCTCGTTTCGTCCGGTCAGCGCGTTATACATGGTGGTTTTACCGCTGTTGGGATTGCCTGTTAACGCAATTCTCATGTTCTATGTACCTCCTATATACTATAAATATTTTTTTCAATTTTTTATTTGTTAGCCATTGCTAACAAGATGCCAAAAAAAATAAGCAGTGCTTACTTTTTATGTTTTAATTGCCAAGAAACTTTATCTAAGCAGTTAAATAATAATAGCTTCGGCAAGCTGTTTGTCAATATTATATCTCGCGTCCTTAATCGCAACGACACAGCTATTTTTCAAATGATTAACGACGGTGATGGGTTCGCCCGAATAGCAACCGAGCGAAAACAAGAACGCGTTGAGTTCTTCGTCGTCCGTCTCAATCGCTTGAATGATATATTCTTTTCCCTCTTCGGCAAACCTTAAGTCCATAATAATCCTCTTCCTTGTTAGCATATGCTAATTACTCGATAATTATAACCGTTAAAAAATAAATTGTCAAACGTTTTTTACAGGTTTTTACAATTTTCTTTAAATATTTTTTCGTTTATTCTCGTTCGTAACCTTTTATAATTTATTTTACTTACAATAAATATTTATCTATTTTTTACAGTTTCGACGATGTATTCGGCGTATTTTTCCGCAATACGAACACCCGTTGCGC
>JAFVRE010000039.1 GCA_017504465.1 Clostridia bacterium
ATAGTCTAGGTAGAGAAGGCTTTCTAAAGCGCGCCTACGAGTGGAAAGAGCAATTCGGCGGAAGAATAGTCGAGCAACTCAAGAAAATGGGATTTTCTTGCGACTGGGACCGCCTTGCGTTTACTATGGACGAGCGTTGTTCTAAAGCGGTAAGAGAAGTTTTCGTAAGAATGTACGAAAAAGGACTGATTTATCAAGGCGACAGAATTATCAACTGGTGTCCTTGCTGTAAGACCGCGCTTTCGGACGCGGAAGTTGAATACGCGGAAGAAAACGGTAATTTCTGGCATTTACGCTACCCTGCTACCGACGGAAGTGCAGACGTAGTGGTGGCAACCACCCGTCCCGAAACCATGCTCGGCGATACGGCTGTTGCGGTACACCCCGACGACGAGCGTTATAAATCGCTTGTTGGAAAGACGCTTAAATTGCCGTTGGTAGGACGTGAAATCCCCGTCGTTGCAGACGATTACGTAGAAAAAGAATTCGGTACGGGCTGCGTAAAAATTACTCCCGCGCATGATCCTAATGACTTTGAAGTTGGCAAACGCCATAATTTACCTATAATCCGCGTAATGAACGACGACGGATCTATGAACGAGCTTGCAGGCGAATATGCAGGATTAGACAGATACGTCGCGAGAAAGAAAATCGTAGCCGATTTAGAAGCGCAGGGTTATCTTGTAAAAATTCAACCCCACGCGCACAACGTAGGGCATTGCTACCGTTGTAATTCTACGGTCGAGCCCATTGTATCTAAACAATGGTTCGTGAAGATGGAACCGCTTGCAAAACCTGCAATCCAAGCGGTTATGAAAAACAAGACGAAGTTCGTTCCCGAACGTTTCTCTAAAATTTACTATAACTGGATGGAAAACGTACGCGATTGGTGTATTTCCCGTCAGCTTTGGTGGGGACACCGTATCCCGGTTTGGTATTGTCAAGACTGCGGTGAAATCATCTGTTCAAAGGAAGATCCCAGCGTTTGTAGTAAGTGCGGTTCGGCTTCGCTCAAGCAAGACGAAGACGTGCTCGACACGTGGTTCTCTTCAGCGCTTTGGCCCTTCTCGACGCTCGGTTTCCCCGAAGAAACGGAAGACTATAAATATTTCTATCCTACGGACGTGCTCGTAACGGGCTACGACATTATCTTCTTCTGGGTATCGAGAATGATTTTCTCAGGGTTAGAACACACGGGAAAAGTACCTTTCCGCGACGTGCTTATCCACGGCATCGTCCGTGACGAACAAGGCAGAAAGATGAGTAAATCTCTCGGCAACGGTATTGATCCTCTTGAAGTCATTGAAAAATACGGTGCAGACTCCTTGCGTCTTTCGCTCTTGACAGGCGTTGCGCCCGGCAACGATACGCGTTATTCGGAAACGAAAGTGGAATCTTGCAGAAACTTCATTAATAAGCTTTGGAACGCAACCCGTTTCGTGCTTATGAACGCGGAAGGCAGAACGATTTCTCCGATTGAAAGCGTCAAGCTCGCTCCTGCGGATAAATGGATCGTATCCAAGCTCCAAAACTGCATTAGAGAAGTTACGACCAACCTTAACAAATACGAAATGGGCGTAGCGAGCGAACTCGCAACCGATTTTGTTTGGGATAACTTCTGCGACTGGTATATCGAGCTTAGCAAACCCGCGCTCTACGGCGAAGACGAAGCTCGCAAAAACGACGTATTGTCGGTGCTCTGTTTCGTTTTGGAAAACGCGCTCAAGCTCTTGCATCCTTTCATTCCTTTCGTTACGGAAGAAATTTATTCCTATTTACCGCAAACGAGCGGAAGTATTATGACGGCGGATTTCCCTTGCTATAACTCCAAAATGGCGTATAAGAAAGAAGCAAAGGCGTTCGAAGGGGTTATGGGTATTATCAAAGCGGTCCGCGCAATGAAAAAGGAAACGGAATGCCCTCCCTCTAAAAAGGTTGAACTCAATATCGTTACCGAATCCAAACGCTTATTGCAACTCAACAAGAGCTGCATTATGAAACTTTCGGGCGCAAGCGCGCTCAACTTCGTGCAAAACGCAGGCGAAGTAAACGGTAAGACGGTATCTTCGATTACGGAAATTGCGGAAATATACGTTCCCCTTGGCGAACTCGTTGACCTTGACAAAGAAAAGGCTCGTTTGACGGCGGAAATCGAGCGTATCGACAGCGAAATTGCTCGCGCGCAAGGTAAGCTCAACAACCCGAATTTCGTAAACAAAGCGCCTAAAAAGCTCGTTGAAGTTGAGCAAGAAAAAGTAAAAACGTACGAAGCAATGAAAGAAAAATGCCTTGCTCAGCTTGCTGAACTTTAAGATAAGAATCAATGAAAAAAGAGTGTAGAACTTTTCGTTTTACGCTCTTTCCCTTTTTCTTGGATATTTCTATTGATTTTTTTTCTTTTTATGTTATAATAAATGTAAAATTAATGAGTAAAAAACGATTTTTTAATCGCCTTATTAGTGCAAGGAGGGATAAAATATGAAAAAGCTTAAAAAAATATTATCAATTTTGCTTTCATGTTTTCTTATGCTTTGTATGAGTGTAGGTTGCGCAGGGTGTTCTTTTAAAGAACTTTTTGCTGAAGAACCTACTTTTACCTATGGCGATTTTAGGTGTTGTTACGTAAGAAGTGCAGAGTCTTCTTTCAGCGTACGCAAAGACATAGCAACGGGGGTTAACGTTTTTGATCTTGTGGAGGATGCGCAAGAAAAAGAAACGGTAGTAGTTCCTGAAAACATTAACGGTTTACCGGTAATTGCCATTGGTAGGGGCGGTTTCGGTTGGACTAATTTTTTGCGAGGCAGATACAAAAAGATATATTTGCCGAGTACGCTATTACATATCTACGATATTAGCAGATCTATTTCTCGCCGAAAAGTATTTTTATTAGATAAATATGAAGTTTTTAATAAAGATAATCGAGAGGTTTTATTAAAAAAAGTTTTGCCTTATGCGAATGCAAGGTTTTTTGTTTCGGAGTCGTTATATCAAGAATACCGAAAATTGGAAGGGATCGATCGGTTGGATTGTATACAAATAGCGAATTTGACTTATATAATAGATAAAGAATTTTATTGGATTGATGATTACAATAATGGTGATTATATAGTTCCTTTTACTGTACCAATTAAACCGGGTTTTGCGTTTGATGGTTGGTATAAAGATGAAAAGTACATTAGAAAATTTGATATTGAAACTGATAGGTATATAAATAGTGAAGACGCTTCTTCAGTTAAATTATATGGTAAATTTGTGCTTACGGATTGAAATAAGGAGAAAATCAATGAAAAGAAAAAATAATATTTTGGAAGAATAGGATGTTTTTTGGGACTAATGATTGGTTGTTCAATTGGATTATAATTCCAAAAGATAAAATAAGAATTAATTAAAGGATTAAAATGATTTACACACCGTTAACGAAAAAAGCCTTAAAAATTTGTTTTGAAGCGCATAAGGAGCAGACGGATAAGACGGGTATGCCTTACGTGTTTCATCCCTTTCATTTGGCGGAAAGCCAAACGGACGAATACGCCACCGTTTGCGCGCTGTTGCACGACGTCGTAGAAGATACCGACTGGACGTTTGAGGGGTTAGAAAAAGAGGGGTTTCCTCAAGAAATATTAGACGCTTTAAAATTGCTCACCCACGAAGATAGCGTTCCGTATATGGACTACGTTAAAAAGATTGCGAAAAACCCGATTGCAAAAGCGGTAAAAATAGCCGATTTAAAGCATAACAGCGATCTTTCGAGAATGGATGAGAGCGAGATTAACGAATGGGCGATTCAAAGAACGGAAAAATACAAAAAAGCGCTCGCACTTCTACAGGAATAGCGATAAAAAAACTTTGGGAAATATCTATTAAAACAGTTGACAAAATTACGATTTAGTGGTAAAATTGATTCGTTGCGAAACTAAAAAGGGGTTACTATGCCCTTTTTGACGTTTTTTTGCGGTCAAAAACGCTAAAAAGCGGGTAAAAAATCAAAAATCGCACAAAAAAATTATTTTGCTTTCTTTAAAATTGCATAAGGGCAGTTTTAAGAAATATATTCTAAAATTTTACAAGGAGGTCAAAAAATGCCTACAATTAACCAACTTATCAAGAAGGGTAGAGAAGCTCAGATTTACAAATCTAAGAGTCCTATTTTGGATAATTGCCC